>NZ_JAIQZM010000001.1:404038-675250 GCF_023333595.1 Argonema galeatum A003/A1 | reverse complement strand
AGCCCAACTACGTACCTCACTTACTTGAGAACCGCTATAAGAGCGCGGCATCGCAACAACGTACCCAGAGTGCAAGTAACTAGCAACTTGAGTTAATCAGCAGAGCGACGGGAAAATGTTTCAAAGCTTCACCAATTAGCACTTTGCCATTAGCTTGAATCGTTTGTGCAGCGATGGCATCTTTCCAGACAGACGGCATTCCCGGCGGCAGTTCGATTTTGGTATCATTCCATACCGCCTCTCCTAGCGGATCTTCCCCTGGTTGGACAACGCTGGTTAAAAAGCGGGGAGTGAGAGCGATCGCAACCTTATCCCCATATTTTCTCGCAAAAGCAACAACATTATCCTTAAATTTTCCAGTAACTTCCAGCGGGATGTAATCTCCCTCTTGGAAAAGTTGCTGATTTGCTTTCCTAGTCTCCAAAATTCGGTTGACTAGGAACAGCTTAATTCGGGCATCTTCCCGCGTCGAAAGTAACTCGCCAATCAGATTCGGGATATCCTTCTGAGCCTTCTCTTTAATATCCCGTAAAACCGATATCCGCAAATCGAAATCAACAGGACGGCGATTATCCGGATCGACATGACTCAGATCCCAGAATTCAGTTCCCTGATAAACATCGGGTACACCGGAAGCAGTAGCCTTAAGTAAAGTTTGGGATAGAGAGTTGAAGATTCCATACTGAGCCACCATCTTTTGGAAAGGAAGCATTTCCTTGATAAATTGCTCATCTTCCAGAACAGCATCGACAAAAGCCATATAAGCGTCTTCGTAATCAGAATCCGGTCTTAACCATGCCGTATGAACCTTAGCTTCCCGAACAGCTTTAATGACAAAGTTCTTCATCCGCTCATTAAAGTCAGTGTCCTTAATATCCTCAAAAGGATAAGTTCCCACCAGCGTTTGATAGAAAAAGTATTCATCATTAACATCGGGAACCATCCGATTTTTCAGTTTCTTCTTCTTGGATTTATTGATTTCGCTCCATGCTTTCACCTGTTTTTCCCACTCTTCGGGAATTTCGGAAAGCACGTTAATCCTGGCGCGGACATCTTCGCCTCGTTTAGTGTCGTGAGTTGCCGTAGCATTCATCTTATGAGGCCAAGTTTCTTGCTGATTTTTGTTGAACTCGTGAAAATCCGCAAGCGAAATGCCAAATTCACCGGGATTACCGCCAACTTCATTCAGAGATATAAGTCGGTTATACACATAAAAAAGCGTATCTTCAATCCCTTTTGCCATCAACGGGCCAGTCATTTGTTGCAGCTTCATCACGAAGTGACGCCGCAGTTCCTTTTGTTCTGTTGTTAAGTTTTCCTCTTCTTCAAGCAGAAGTAACTTTTCGATAAAATTAAGTTCCTTCACAAGCGGAGGTACTTGCTGTTTGGCTTTTTCCATCACTTCCTTGATATAGAAGCGATCGGATTCCCTCAAACCTTCCTGATTGATATAAGTCCGATAAACCGGGAAGAGTGCCAACACTTCAGAAAGCGCTTTTTGCAAACCAAACCGTGTAAAGTCGTTTCCATGTCGGGATTGACCCGATACTGTTTTCAGAAGTTGAGCCAGATTGTCTACATCTCCCGCTAAATTCCTTTCGACAATTAGCCGTTTCTTCTCATAAAACAGTTGTTCGTATGGAGTATTCAATCTGGTGAATCTGGAGTATATTTCACTAAATTTTTCCTCATTCTCCCGTTGGCAGAATATGCCGTTCACATAGATCAAATAGTCATAACCACTCGTTCCTTGAATCGGCCAGTATTCGGGCAGGTTTTCTTTCTGTTCTAGGATCTTTTCAACGGAAATGTAAGTATCTCCTGTTTTCTCTCTGAGTCGTGTCAGATATTCTGTAGGATCGTAAAGTCCATCAATATGGTCGATTCTCAATCCAGTAAATTTTCCCTCTTCAACCATCTGGAATATCAGAGCGTGGTTTTTGTGAAAAACCTTGATTTCTTCTACTTTTACAGAAATGAGTTCGTTGACGGTAAAAAATCTCCTGTAGTTAATTTCTTCCGCACCCACTTTCCAGAACGAGAGGCGATAGAACTGTTCTGACAGCAAACTATCTAGGGAATTAAAACTTTCTGGATTTCCCTTTTCTCCATTGAAGAATTCGATGTTTTTATCGATGAAATCCTTAACAGCCGGATTATTTGTGTAAAGTTCCCACACAAGTCCTTTAACAAAGGCGATCTGGTCATAGCGTTCCTTGCCTTTTGTTTCTGAAGGAACGTTTTTGAGCAGGTAAAGAATACCGAGGAATTTTACAAAATCTGGATTATGTTTACCCCCCAGTTCCCTTGCTAAGTGTCCCAAGTTATGAGTTATAAACTTTGCATAAGATTCTATTCGCACGGGCAATTTAGAACTGTAGTAATTAACGCTCAGCCCACTTTCGTCATAGCTAAGTTGAATTTCGCCATTTTCCAACGCCTCTCCATAAAAGCTTCCCATTAGCGGGGCAAGCACTCGCCCTTTGAGATTTTCATAATGGTGTTCCCAGTTAATATCGAAGTAGTCAAAATAGTCTGAATCTTGCCCATTTTCTAGCACGTCCATAAGCAGAAGATTTTCGCTATCGTAAGCCATGTGGTTGGGAACAATATCTTGCACCCATCCCATGTTTTTGGCTTGGAGTTCGCTTCTGAGTGCTGCAAATTCTTCGGGCGTTCCCAGTTCGGGATTCAGCACGTTCGAGTCCACAACGTCATAACCGTGAGTGCTTCCTTTTCTAGCTTTAAAGATAGGTGAAGCGTAAAGATCCGTAATTCCTAATTCAGAAAGATAAGTAACGATTTGCTTTGCCGCTTCAAACTTAAACCCGGCATGAAATTGAATCCGGTAAGTTGCTGTAGGAATCCGCATGATGAACGATCGCTCCTAAGTAATTTTTTGGGTTTAAAGGTGGGCAATTCCCATTAGTACACAGCAAAAGGTGGGCATTGCCCACCCCACAATCATTTGACTTCGTACACCACGAAACTTTGAGGTTTCACAGTCAATTCCTGTCCCGATTCCAAATTTTCAGGCAATTGAGAACCATGTCCCATCCACTTGCTATCGGAAGAGTCCAAAACCTTTTGCCAGTTGCCGGATGGCGCTGCAACCGTGAAATTGACCTCTTTGTCGTTGAAGTTTAGGATGGCAAATATCTGGCTGTCATCACTCCAACGGCGGATAGACAAAAGTTTGTCATCTTCGATACTAGACACCTCTAAACTCTTCTTATCGAGCTTTTTGAGGGCGGGAATTGTTTGACGCATCTGAATTAGTTTCTGATGCAGTTCCCACAGAACTTTGTGTTTGCCTTCTTTTCGATTTTCCCAGTTAAGTTTGCATTTGTTGAATGTGTCAGGACTCTGGGGATCTTGCATTTCGCCTCGTCCGGCAAATGCTTTAAATTCTTCTTGTTTGCTTTTGCGTATAGCTTCAATCAATGGCTCGTCTGAATGACTGACGAAGTAGAAGAAAGGTGCTTCTTCTCCATATTCTTCACCCATAAAAATGAACGGAACAAAGGCGGAAAGGAATACGGCACCTGCTGCTAATTTCAATCCTTCAAAAGAGACAAGTTTCGATAATCTTTCCGCCAGGACGCGATTGCCTATTTGGTCGTGAGTTTGGGAGAAGACAACAAATTGATATCCAGGTTCTTCGACGGAAGAACTACCGTGGCGACGTTTTCTGTGCGGTGCGTATTGCCCGGAATAAACAAAGCCTTCGCGGTATGATTTTTCTAGCTGTTCTATCTTGCCGAAATCTTGGTAATATCTGTCGTTTTCACCTGTGAGTAAGGTGTGTAGGGAGTGATGAAAATCGTCGTTCCATTGAGCATCTATTCCATAACCACCTATTTCTTTTGAGCGAATGGTGCGGACATCGTTTAAATCGCTTTCGGCGATTAGATAAAGCTGGCGACCTATTTCTTGGGATGCGATCGCAACTGCGTCTGCAAGTTCCCGCAAGAAGGGTCTGGCACCAAATTCCAAAATAGCTTGGATGGCATCCAATCGCAGGCCATCTATATGATAATCCTCGAACCAGTAGAGGGCATTTTCAATGAAATAGTTACGCACGCCATCGCTGTATTGACTGTCAAAGTTCATGGCGTCGCCCCAATCACCGCTATATTTGTTGGTGAAGTAGGGGCCAAAGTCTGAGAAGTAATTTCCTTCGGGGCCAATGTGGTTGAAGACGACATCGAGGATTACCGATATACCGTGTTCGTGACACGCATCAACGAGTTTTTTGAATCCTTCGGGGCCACCGTAGGAGTCCTGTACGGCAAAGGGAAAGACGCCATCGTATCCCCAGTTGCGATCGCCTGGAAATTGGGCCACTGGCATAATTTCAATGGCATTTATCCCCAACTCTCGCAAATCCTTCAGTCGGGGAATCATTGACTCAAAGGTGCCTTCCTGCGTGAAAGTACCTACGTGCAATTCATAAATAATCATCTCCTCCAAAGGAACGCCAGACCAATTCATATCAGTCCAGGCAAATGTGTTGCGATCGACAACTTCAGAAGGCCCATGTACGCCAGCGGGTTGAAACTGCGAAGCGGGATCGGCCCTGTCAATATTTCCTTCTAGTTTGTAATAGTACTGCGTTCCTAGAGCAACACCATCAACTGTTACTTTCCAGTAACCCTGTTCATCTTGTTGCATGGGAACAAGTCTTCTATCTTTAGATAGAATTTGTACGGCTACCTCTTTGAGAGTGGGTGTCCAAACGGTAAATTCGCAACGATCGTTACCGAGATAACAAGATCCTATTTTCACTCTTTGGGCAGATTGATTTGGTGTCATAAATATTGTGAAAGTTTGGGGTTAAACTTTTGAAGTTGGGGAAGCGTAATGTAAAAATTATTCTCTATTTTAAAGAGGTTGGCAAACACAATTGGCTCTCCCGTACTTGTGGTGGAAAACCGGGTCTTTTGGGCAAACCGACAAAAGGGCATTGGGCATGGGAAATGCCTGCTATCCCAAGCATTTGAACCAAAACCCATCCGATCGCAGTTTTCACTGCATCTCTCAGCATTTATACTTAGTTTATTGCCAGCTGACATCTGCCCGTGACGCACCTGTTGCTCACATCGGGCTTGATTTTAAAGGTAATGTGAAGACGCCAGAAAAGTTTGTAAAGTTTCAGTGAAATTCCTTACTTCCCTATTCCCATATCCAGTAGTTACCACTAACCTATGTATTAATGCAGAGATAAATAGCTCGCCCTAGATACAGGTACAGATAAAGTATTTACGGAGTGTATCCACCTTATAGTTATGAATAAACCTGTTTTAACGATATTTTACCAGTTTAACCCTTGGCACAGTAGTATCGGCGGTATCCAAACAGTTATACGAAATTTTGTCAAGTACGCACCGAGCGAATTTGGGGTGCGGTTGGTAGGGACAGGCCACGAGGAGCAGCCCCTGGGTCTGGGTAAGTGGCACGAAGCCGAAGTGGCGGGGAAGGCAATTCGGTTTATGCCTCTGTTCAATATCAAAGATGACAATGTTAGAAGATTAATACCTACTACTATTAAGTACGCTGCGGCTCTCTTCGGTCGTAACCTAGCCTCGGACTTCATGCACTTTCACAGACTGGAGCCGAGTGTAGCAGCGCTGAAGTGGCGTGGAGAAAAGACTCTTTTTATTCACAATGATATTCATAAGCAGATGAGTTCTCTTGGAGGGAAAGATGCGATCGCTTGGCGGTATTTGCCAGCAGCATATTTCGCTATAGAACGCCTGCTAATTAACCAGTTTTCCCAAATCTTCTCCTGCAATACCGAATCAGCGCAATTTTACCAACAGCGCTACCCAGAGGTAGCAGACCGCGTTTCCTACGTAAAAAACACAGTTGACAACGAGGTCTGTTACCCCTTGACCTGGGAAGAAAGGGAGGGGAGAAGACGCAACTTGGCTATGCGGATGGGTAAGTCGGAAGATACGCAGTTCGTTCTATTTGCGGGCCGCCTTCATCCCCAGAAAGATCCTATCCTGCTGGTACGCTCTCTAGCCGCTCTCAACGATCCGAAAATACACTTACTGATCGCAGGCGATGGAGATTTAAAGGATGAGATAAGTTTCGAGATCGATCGCCTTGGACTATGCGATCGAGTCACAATGCTCGGAGCGTTAGACCAAGCCGAACTGGCACAATTACAGCGCATAGCGAGTGTCTTCGTACTAACAAGCGCCTACGAGGGTTTACCCGTAGTCGTTCTCGAAGCACTCGCCTGCGGGACGCCAATAGTGACGACCCGATGCGGTGAAACCCCTAAGCTACTCACTACTGACAGTGGAGTAGTCTGTGAGGAACAAACACCAGTTGCAGTTGCTGACGCCTTGCGTAAAGTACTGCTAAAACCAGGCGATTTCCCAGTCGAAGCGTGCGTTAAAGCCGCGAAACCTTACTCAGCAAGCGCTGTGGTGGGTGCAATCTACAACGAAATGCTAAACCGTTGGGAACAGCGGAACTCTCAGAGCAAAATTAACAAAAAAAATTTGACAGGGGTTTCATTATGAAAGTAGCTGTAATTGGTGCTAAAGGTTTACCAGCCAAACAAGGCGGTATCGAACATCACTGCGAGGAAATTTACTCGCGTGCGGTGGACCGGGGACACGAAGTAGATTTATTCGCCCGCTCCAGCTATACTGGCTTCGACTCGCCGGAAAATTATTACGTTAACGGCGTTCGCGTAGTTTCCCTACCCTGCTTGAATATGGGAGGAATGGACGCTTTGCTCAGTTCGGGACTCGGAGCTCACGCATCCACCGGCAAAAAATACGATATCATTCACTTCCACGCTTTAGGACCGGCTTTGTTTAGCTGGCTGCCAAAATTCGCTACCTCTGCCAAAATAGTCGTAACCTGTCACGGTTTAGATTGGCAACGGGCAAAATGGAACAAAGCTTGCAGCCAACTGATAAAAATGGGCGAACGTGCTGCTGTGCGCTTCGCCGACGAAATTATCGTAGTTTCCGAAGACCTGCAAGACTACTTCAAAAAAACATACGGTAGAGACACCACTTATATACCCAACGCCGCATCCAGCTTAGGCGAGTCAGACCCCGACTTTACTTTCGGCAAATCGATCGGATTGGAGCAGCAGCGCTATATTATGTTTCTGGGCAGACTCGTACCCGAAAAATGCCCCGACATCCTAATTAAAGCTTTCCAAAAGCTGCGATCGCAAGGATGGAAACTAGCCCTAGTCGGCGATACCAGCGATACGGACGAATATTCACAACACCTGCGCGGTCTAGCTGCCGATAATAAAGATATCGTATTCACCGGCCAACTCAAAGGTGCGCGTCTGGCAGAAATTATCCGAGGCGCTGGATTGTTCGTACTTCCTTCCGAGTTAGAAGGATTACCCCTAGCGATGTTGGAAGCAATGCAGGAAGGTATCCCCGTACTCGCCAGCGACATCCCCGTACACAAACAACTTGTAGGTCGCGATCGCGGTATGCTTTTCCAAGTTGGAGACCTCAACTCCTGCATCCGCCAACTGAATTGGGCAATCCATCGCACCGAAGAATTGGCAGTAATGGCTAAAAACGCCCAAAAATACGTAAAGGAAAACTATAACTGGGATCGCATTACCGCCGATACTTTAGGATTGTATCGATCGCTCCTACCCTACAAGTACGAAATCGCAGACACCGCACCAGAACTTCCTTCAGATATGGCCGTCGAAGTTGGATGCACCCCTTAATTATAGAATTTAGATTTAAAATCTAAATTCTATAAACCTTAGCGTACCTTTGCGCTAACCTCTGCGTCCTTTGCGTTAAAAAAACCAATTCCGAACCTAGCGGATCGATCTCACACTTTTAAAGAGTATATTTCCCCATCGGGATTAGTTACCTTAATAACCGATCCCGATCCGGGACTTACAGGCGTGACGCAACTCAAACGACCGAAAGATACCACCTGTTTGTCGGTACAATTTGCATTATCTACCTCCACCTTTATCGGAGAGGTCATCGCCGCGTAATCCACGACGGCGACAGGCGCGGGTCCCTTTAGCGCGTACTTCAATTCGGTCTCAAACGCGCCTATATGAGAAGATGTAGAAATAGGCGCAACTTCGCAACCTGAATTAACGCATTGAGATTCATTTCGCAGCAGGGGATTGTAATTTTCCAGGCTAACACAACCCGGGTCTCCGCTCAAATTCGATGCCAAAGAGTTGTTAACAAATAAATTATTTGTCAGCGTCAAACCTGAAGGCACATTACTCGGATTTCCGCCATAAGAGTAAGAATAAGCGATGTTGTTGCGTAATTCGGTTCCCCCTTGCGAGTAATCCGATCTTTCTACCAAAAATACCACACCCATAATGGTATTGTTTACAAATTTGTTGCCGCTACTCCCATAATTTGTGTGGTTTGTTTTCAATCCCCACAAACAAACTGCGTCATTAGTAGTATTCCAATCAAAATTATGAGCGAACGTGCAATTGCTAACTCCTTCTACCACATTACCGCTGTCAATTCTGAAGCTACCGCTGTCTGAAATTGCGTAATCTTTAAATGATTCCAAATCGCCCAAACTTTTTGCGGGCGGCACTTTCGGCCAACGAGCTTCAATTAACATTTTGCGAGTGCCGCCATCGGTAATAAATACCTGAGAGCGTCCCAATCCCAAATTACCGTTGGGTGCGATCGCACTCTTGACAATTTTACCCGCATAAGTTTCCCACTTACCCGAAACTGCATCCAAACCGGATATTGTCGCTCTGCCAGTACCGTAAGAAGTTATTGTAATCGGTTTTCCAGCCGTGCCGCTGGAAATTGGTTTAACGGTTTCCCTAAAAGTGTCTCCTCCCCGCAGCGCCACCGTATCCCCGGCGACTGCTTTGTTTAACGCAGCTTGAACTGTAGCTAAGGGAGTTTCCGAACTCAGACCGTTATTAGCGGTATCGCTTCCGTTCTTAGATACGTAGTATAGGGTCATAAATAATCTTGTCCAACCAACGGTAGAATGCAGTCCTGTGAGTCTTGCGATCGGACGAGTGTTTTCCTTACGCAATTCGATACCATATCTCATTTCTCTGGCTTTGTCAAGCCTAGCTTTATAGATTTGCGGCGGGGTCGCGATAAGCCAACCTATGCTTTTAGCCGTATTTTTACCGAGAGTCGGGTTTTTACCTTACGCCTTTTGATGTATATAACTACAAATTTATACTGATGCAGAGTCGGATACTATTCAATAAACTGAAATAGTAAAGTTATCCAAAGTCAGGGTCGTGATATGAAAAGAACTATAAAGAATCTGACAGCCACACCCGTAATGTTGCTCTTCACTGCTGGCGCTTTCGTCGTTTTGGCAGTTTCAGTAGTTTTGATGGCGGGCGAGTCGCTGGTTTCGGCGGTAGTGTCATCCAAGACAACAACAAAAAAAGGCGATCGCAAACCGAAAGCGCTCTCCCCAGAACTACTTAGCGTTGTAGCTTCGCCCAGCGCCGAATTCAGCGGAAGATAAAGCAGCGAGAGCTTTAGAACTATCCGGAGTACCGTAGAAGATTCCCCTGCCGTTGGTGCCTATAAAGACCAGCCCAAATTGCTGCCAGCTTCCCTCCATCACATTAGGCTCACCACCGATAGGATTCTGGGGCGAACCGATGCTTGCCCACGTTTGTCCGCTATCAAGAGAACGAAAGATGCCCGAGCCCATGCCAGTCACTTTACCATACAGATAAAGGGCGGGAGTACTGCTTCCCGTCGGCGATTTCCCGAAAGCAAATAAATGCGCTCTTTCAATAGATGGTAGCTTGGCGAATGTCTTACCTCCGTCTATCGATCGAAATAAACCCTTCCAATCCAGGCTGAGCCAAACTTCATCTTTAACACCTAGAACTGTTTTCAGAGCATACCAATCACTGCTTGGAACCGATGAGTTGACAACGCTGAAAGATGCACCCCCATCAGTACTGCGGTAGACTTTGCCGTCGCTGTAGTAGTAAAAAGTATTGCCATCTACTTTATCTTCTGCCAGAGGCTGACCCCAATACCACGGGCCTTCCGGGCCATTGGGCAGTCCAGATACTGCACTCCAGTTAGCTCCCCCATCGGTTGTGCGAATAGCTTGACCTTTACTAACAGTCACGACGAACAGATTTGGGTTGGTTGCCGATACAGCCACGCGCACCGGCACGGTGTTTGCTGGAAATGAAGGAAACCTCGTCCACGTCAACCCGCCGTCAAGTGAAGTTGCTCCTGTATAGGTTGAGTTCCATCGGGAACCACCGACGCGGACTACGCGCAACGGATCGCTTTGAGAATAGGCGATGCTGTGGGTATCGCGATTGGCGTTATTCAATTGTGCAATGCCGTCAAACCTTTTGGACGGATAAGCGTTAAGTTGGTTGTTGTGGTAGAAACCGTCTACATCGGCTACGCCGCTCAACAATGCAGCGCCTTTAGGAGGTGCGGCCAGCGCGAAAGCAACTATTTCTTCGTGTCCTTGCTGATAGTTAGTCCAAATCACCGAATTCGCGTTGATATTTTCTGTCTGCCAAATCCCAAATCCGTCAGTCAACCAAACTTTGCCCGGAATTTTTGGGTCAAATTCAATAGCGGAAGTCCATAAGGAAAACATCGAGTCATCCCACCAAGGAACGGTGTGCTTTATCGATGCCTTTTTCTCCGTCCAAGTAGCACCGCCATCTGAACTGATGTATATTTTAGTATAGGTTGACTGACCCAAGGCTACTATTATTTGGTTGGGGTTAGTCGGGTTAACAGCCAACGCATTGAAAGCGGCTTGATTGCCATCAGGCGTGATATTGCTCCAAACTTTGTTCGCATATTTGCTAACTCCGGACATATGGGTCACATACAATACGCCGTTGCTTGGAACAGCTATTCGCTGTGGTTGCTTTGGGCTTCCCTCTATTTTGCTCCAAGTAACACCAGTGTCAGCAGATTTATATATTCCGTCTCCATAGACATTGGCGTAGACTAAACCCGGCTGCTGCTTGTCAAACACGATGCCCAGGATGCCAATCTTTGGTGTAAGATTTGGGGAAAAAGAAGTAACTTTAGCCCATGTCTTTCCCGCATCCGACGACTTCCACAGTCCATCGTGCCGCGAACCAAAAAAGATAACATTAGAGTTAGACGGATCGACAGCTAATCTATTTCCCGCCCAGCGATGCTCATCGTTGCTGTCCATCCCCAAGTCTATATTCAGTTTTGTCCAAGTGTTGCCCTGATTTGTGGATTTAAAAATTGAGCCTTTGGGCTGCCACGCCGAGTATTTGCCCGCCGCCATGTAGACGATATTAGGGTTATTTGGATCGACGGCTAGCGCTTCTCCGCCGTAGTAGGTTTGCTGGGACTGGGGAAAGCTGTCATTTAATGGAATCCAGCTTTTAGAAGCTGCATTCCAACGATAAAAACCACCTACGTCAGTTCTGATATAAACAAGATCCTTTTGCAGGGGATGCAGGTAGATACCCGTAACAAAGCCGCCCCCTCCTATAGATACGTTAGCCCAGCGATACCCATTTCCTCCGGTGGCATAGGAAATTGGTGTTAGTTGCGATCGAGCTTGAGGCTGTTGGTTGCTACCAGTACAGCCAACCATAATGCCAATAAAAATAGGAACCACAGCCCGATGGATAAGTTTCGCTAGCGTCATAATTTAGTGAAAATTACTGTAGGCATATTCGGTTGCATACTCATTCATTACTTACTCGGCTTCCTTTACAGTAGGGTGCGTTCCAACGCACCTTACACTAATTTTAACGTTTAAAATGTAGTATTTTTCAAATAATTAAAAGCTGCTCTAGCATAAATTTCCACTTTCTCTGGTAGCGTCACCGAAGCTAGATGATTTTTGACCAATTCTCGATATTCTTCCTCAACACCTCCTGCACGCCAATACATACCCAAACCCGTTCCCACTAAATTATTAGCAAATTTAGAAAAATCAGGAAATTTAACTCGCAGCCAATAGCCTGTAATAGTGCCGATCCTGGCTTGCACCTTTTGTCTGTCATTCCTCATACTATACGCATTAGAGCCATGTACTCTATAAAGCGCTAATTCCTTATCCAACATCAAACCTTTACTCAGTCCTATGGCTGTAAATTCCAGATAACCATCGTTAAGACCAATTCTTTTAGCTTCCGGCATTGGCAGAATCTGCTGTAGCAATGAACGGGAAAAGCAGAGAGCAGTCGTAGAGGGAAGATGAGCTAATTTATTTTTTAGTTTGCCTTTTTTGATGTCGGCTCGCAAATCGTATTCGCGCTTCGGGAAACCGTTTTTACTAATAGATTCCCCTTCATGGCTGTTTTTAGGATTGAGTGGTTTGCCATTGTCGTCCACCCATTTAAGAGCATGGAAACACCAACCCAAGTCAGGGCTTGAGCCAAACGCATCTACGATTTCTGCCGCTTTTTCAGGCAGAAACATATCATCGGCATCCAAAAAGCAAATAATATCTCCTTTACTCGCTGCAAAGCCTGCGTTGAAAGCCGAAGCTTGTCCGCCATTTTCCTTTAGCAACGGGATAATTTTATCCCCGTAACTGGCGATAATTTCCCGCGAGTTATCGGTGGAACCGTCGTCCACCACAATTACCTCGGTATGGGGATAAGTTTGGTTGAGAGCGCTGTCAATTGCTTCGCCTAGAAAACGAGCGTAATTGTAGTTATTTATAGCGATGCTAACTAAAGGTTTATCTTCCATGCTTTCCCCCTTTCAGACTTTTTAAAATGAAACAGACATTCTGCAATTTTTAATTTACTTGCAAAACCTGGCGGTACTTTACTACAGCCTTGTCTAGCGAGAACTCAGCCGCTTTTTGCCGCAGTGCTTCAGCGTCAGGAGGCGAGTCTAAGGTGCTAGCGATCGCTTCTGCCATACCTTTGATATCCCCAACGGGTACTAATTTCCCATACTCTCCGTTTGACAAAATTTCTGCGGGGCCACTTTTGCAGTCAGTAGAGACTACTGGGGTTCCCGCTGCTAAAGCCTCAATCAGTACGGTAGGCAACCCCTCAAATAACGACGACAGTACGAATACCGCAGATGTTGCCATATAAGCGTAGGGGTTCGCCACAAATCCAGGTAAAGCCACATTTTCCGCTATACCCAGTTCCTGCACCAAAGCCTCCAAGTACGGTCGTTCTTTCCCCTCACCCAAAATCATCAGCCGCACTGGACGCTGTTGTTTCACAATAGCAAAAGCTCGAATCAGCGTAGCAAAATCTTTCTGCTTTTCCAGGCGTCCCACGCCTAAAATCACCGGAGGTTCACCAGGTTTAAACCAAGAATGATCCGGCGATTCGGTGGCTTTCTCGAATAATTCTGGGGTAACCACTGGGTTGTAGATCACTTTAATACGTTCTTTTGACAAACCCAGACTTGCCAAATCTTCAGCCGACCCTTGGGATACTGCAACAATTGCATCCGCCGAAGGGTAGAACCAGCGTGTTAAGTAAGGTGCAATTCGCCTTTTCAACTCAGTCGAGTTTTGCGATTCTTGCGAAAGCGTGTTATGCACGCTCACCACCACTCGGGTAGATACGCCAGCTAGCCTGCGAGCCCACAAAGCTACTATGTTAATGTCTTCCATAGCCGATAGCAGAACTGATGGTTTATTTTCTTTCAGGTAGCGTACCAGCGCAGGGAGGCTTGATAGCAGCCGCTTACTTTTCAGGTTGACGATTCGCACCTCTTTAGGTACTAAAGATAGGTAAGGTCCTTCAACCCTAAGTAAAACCAAGTCTACGCTTAAACCTTGCTCGACAAAAGCACGAATCAGGTTGATTATTACTCTTTCGACTCCACCGCCAAAGAGGTTTGGAATGAAAATTGCCACAGTAGACATTTTTAATTTTTTTCTCCCAGGCATTAGTAATGAATTTCTGCCAATTTCGGGTGAGAAGCAACTCTATTGTATACCTTTGTATAGTTTGAGCAGTTCCCGGTCGTCAAGAACGCGATCGCTCTTTTTGCCTAGAAAATAATATCCCGCTGCCGCATCAAACGTTCCCGCCTTATCAATTAAGAAATAGTCAAAGTATTTCAACCAAAACGATGTCAATCTGGTAAAAGCTTTGACAAAATTTTTGGCAGCTTTGTTCTTGACGAAACTCAAAAGAAAGTATTGATACGACCAAGCTAGTGCCATTCCCGGTCCGCACACCGGGCCACCAGAAATTTCTTCAAACTTTCGGAACAAACGGCGATGTCCTAAGTGGGTAAAGCGAGTAAAATCATATCTACCCATGTGTACTTGCTGCATAAATGGAGTTTCTGCATAAACCACCCCATTTGGTTTAAGTACCCGATGAATTTCTTCTACACATCGGTTTGGATCTACAACGTGTTCCAGTACAGCTTGTACAATTACGCCATCAAACGAGTTATCGGCAAAAGGGATGTCGTGCGCGTCGCATATCAATGCCGTACAGGGGCCAAAAGACACATCGCTGCTAATAATTTCCACCGCTGGATTGGATAATATATCTTCCATTCCTTCCCCAACTATTCCCCCACCGACTACCAAAATTTTAGGTCGAGCGTTCTGCTGCATAACCAGATCTAAAAACTTGTCATAATTCTTCTTTCCCTTCACATTGGCGTTAATGTCAGGCAGGAGATTGCTTACGAACTGTTTTATTTTAGATTGGGATTGGAAATCGAACGTGGTATCTTTATAATTTAGAAAATCCTCAAAAGAAAAAATACTGGACTTTTCGTCGATCAGAATAGGTATCCCCTCAACTACCGGAAAATTACTTTTACACTGGGAATTCGTGCATTGAAATTGCTCGTTTTCCCAGACCACTTTTGATCTGCAAACCGGACAGCAGAGTAGTTTTTGCGTGCTTTCCGTTAGTTTTACTTGGGTATTCATGGCGGTATTCCTCTGCTATAATCTCAACTAAAATCGATGGTTAACAACACAAAACAAGTACGATATTACGGTAAGCTTTCTATGCTTGTTCGACCAGCCATTTCTTTTCTCAGGCTTTCGCTTTCCGACCTAGTATTTGCCATCGGGACACGCTTCAAAGAAAGGGTGATTGCTACAAATAATACCCAATATATCGAGTTTTGTTCTACAATTGTACTTTCAGTGTAGTTATACATTGGTAAGAACGTCACGTAAATTAGCGGCCATAGAGATTCAGATGTTTTACCAAAGCGAGCCCAATTTATTGCGCGGATGTAGGCGAAAAGAATACTAAGCCCAAAAAACAACAGCCCTAACAAGCCAATTTCAACTCCTAAGTTTAAAAAGCCATTGTGAGCCTGGTACACCTTATAGCGAACTGCACGCCAAACATAGGATGACTCCCCCCCTTCTATCCAGAAAGCCTCAAATCCATAGCCCAACCAAGGGCGCTCCCAGATTTTCTCCATTACAGCATCCCAAATGTATGTACGACCGCTGAGGGTGGGATCGCGCCCCAGACTAAACAGAAAGTTCTCCCAATTACCCACAGTCCACGTAGCTATACTTCCACCCACTAATATAATAGTGATAAAGAAGGGAATAGCCAGGTTATCGCTCCACCGCAAAGCTTTGTAGAGAGGCACGAGAATCATAAGGGTAATAAGAATAACCAGGGCAGTTTTTGAAGTTGAAAGCAGAATCAGGACAACTGTAAGACCAAAAACAGCCCACCAAACGTAACGATACCTGCGAGCATTCATAGCAACAAGCAAGGGAGGCAGCGCCGATACAACCATAAGGCGAGCAAACATATTTTTGTGCATCAAAGGACCCCGCCATGCTCCCGGATGCAGCCCTTGCTCTACCCCGGCTCCCCGCAACGCCAGACTATAAAATAAGCTGAACACTGCTGCTATGCCAACTGCCCACGCTACTATTCGCAGTTGCTCTTTCAAGCTATAGCGCGAAGCCAAATACACTCCAAACAAGGTTGTCAGTAGTGCAGTTAGACCGTATTTTCGCGAATCGTAGGGGAAATCAGACCAACTAAACGAGGTAACGACAATTGCCATCAAAGCCCATAAGAATGGGTCTCTCATAGCAGGACGAACAACACTTTTAAACCGTGCAATCAGAAAGAAGATGCTAATTGCATAAATCGCCAACTGCATTAGCAACACGATCTTGTCGAACGCGGAAGCGACATAAACACCATATCCAGGCACACCCTCCGAGACGTTGTAATAGCTTGAGAAATTCAAGACGCCCGTGAAAACTAGCAGCCCAAAAACGGCGAATCTTTTTTCAAAAAAGTTTAGGAGTGGGTTCACAACTAATGGCGGTGGTAAACGACTCTATAATTAATTTTTACCCTTACGATTGTGCTTCGCGCTTTACCCCCCTGAGGCTAGCAATGTAATCTTTCAGCTTCTGCTGGGTGTTGGGCAATAAAGCCACTGCTACTAAGCCCAAAGCCGCCCACCATCCTAACTGATAAACAAACAAAGCCGCTGTACAGGCAGCCCACCACAAACCAGCCAGCCGATAGTCGGGATTGCCAATATAGCGCACCAGGTAGAAGTGGATCGCAACATAACCAGCCAAGGTCGCCACCTCGGCCCAGCCGTACCCCACTAACCCGAAACGGGGCACCAGCAGGAATGCCGACCCTAGAAAAATGGCTATATGCACCACATGAAAGGCTGTAACCTCCCAGTTACGCCGGAGCACGTAGAGAGCTGAGGAGTGCATATTGAACAGCGAGTTGGTCAGATTGCTCAAGGCGATAAAAGCATAAACCTGCACCACTGGAAGCCAGCGCGGACCAAACACTAGAGGAATCAGCCAAGGCAAAAGCCAGCTGGCCGCTACTAGGAGAGGGCCCAAAGCTAAAATCTGGAGACCCATGCCTTCGGTCACGGCTTTCACCAGTCGGTCTCGATCGCCCTGCAAGCGACCTAAGGTGGCAATGGAAATCCGCCAGGTTGCCGCTTTTACGAAACTGAGAATGTCTATTATGCGGATGGCTAAGGCTACGTATCCCACTGCCTCTGCCCCAGCGTACCGCCCTACCAGCAACGGGTTGACTAAGGTACGCAGCTGCCACACCCACATTGAGGCGGAGAAGCCGGTGCTGTAGCCCAGCATTTCCTTAACTAAATTCAGATCCCAGGAAAAACCGGGACGGTAGTTGGCACTCCAGTACAGGAGTGCTAGAGACTGGATTTGCTGAACCCACCATCCACCCACCAGCGCCCATACTCCGGCTCCCCGGAAGGCCATTGGAAACGCCACCAAATAATAGACCAGCTGACCGAAAAGCTCAATTAAAGCTACCCGCTTGTAGTCCAGGTTCCGCTCTAGCCGAGCCATAGGTACTTGATTCAACAGAACCACTGGGAGTCCCAAAAACAAAACTTGTGCCACAGAGCGAAACCCTTCTAGGTTCACCCACTTTTCTAAGAGGGGAAGCGCTAAAACGGCTAGGAGCATTCCTCCCAGTCCTTGGAAAAGCAGAAGGGTGAAAGCTTGGTGGTATACTCCCAGTTGTTCTTCCCCTTCCCGCCGCACCAGATAAACTTCAATTCCCAACTGGCTGAGCATCTGAAGATAGAGAAATATACTGGTGGCGGCTGCGTAGATACCGTATTTCTCAGGGCCGATGACACGGGTGAGCAGCAGCACTCCCGCCAAGCTGATTATTACACCCAGTCCCTGACGCAGTACCAGGTAGGTGCCTCCACGCAATACTTGAGTCCGCAGGCTCATGGTTGTCCCCTGAAAAAGCCAATGGTGCAAAGCAAACAATCCGACATTAGAACTAAAGGCTTCCAGAAAACAAGCGGGTCTAAAAAGATATTCAGCCACCGAATCTTGGGGGCGTCTGGGGAGGGAGACTCTTTGACGGGAGGCGCAGTTGTGATCACGATGCGTTTGACGGATTGTCAGCCTACTAAAATTTTAAGTTTAATACCATTTCACTATTGTCTTGCAACAGATAGGCCCGCTCCTCTGCTGCTGACTGATTTTCCCTGAAGTCTACTTCAAATCAACACAACGCTGCAAGTTTTGAGCCCTCATACCTGCGCTGGCTGTGGTGGAAGTCGGATAAAAGGCGCTCCGGCGTAGCCCAGAGCGCTTTTTCAGCTTCTAGGTGCTTGTTGTTGCTCTTGGGGGTGAGCGATATCTAACTTAAGCCCAAGTGCGATCGCAAAATGTTTGAATTCCCCAATACTACTAGGCTAAGATTATGAGTACCTGCCCCAGATCAGCCAGGAAATGGTTTAGACTACAATGATCTAAGATATCTGGCAGCTGATGTAACTCTCCTACTGCCAGAAAAGCTTGCAAACACTCTCTGGTGTCAGCATTTATGGAAGCTAAAGAATACACCGAAGACATAGATTTTAAAAAGTACTGGCTTATTCTAAGACGGCGTTGGCTACCAGCTGGAACTGTCTTTGTAATTGTTGTTACATTGGCAACCGCATTTGCCTTCTTGAAAAAGCCTACCTATGAAGCGCAAGGAAAGCTTCTGTTTAAAAGGAGAAATACTACTTCTTCGCTAGTAACGGATGCGGGGGCCAAAATAGGAGAGTTGGAGCCTCTAAATCAAATGGATACTCCTATGGATACAGAGGCAGAGGTAGTTCGTTCTGTCCCCCTGATCCAAAAAACCATAACTGCACTAAACATAAAAGACAAAAAGGGCGATACCCTGAAACCTGAAGACTTCCTAAAACAGCTGACGGTGAAAGGTATCAAAGGCACCGGGGTGTTGCAGATTACCTTTAAAAGCAAAGATGCTCAGGAAGCTGCGGCGATAGTCAACAAACTCATGGGTCTCTATATGGAGGCCAATGTACTTAATAACCGGGCTTCTGCGGCTGCGGCTCGCCAATTTATTACCAAGGAGCTACCTCAAGTAGAAGACAGAGTTCGTCAAAAAGAAGCAGCTTTACGCAGCTTTAAAGAAAAAAACAACATTGTAGCTCTTGAAAGGGAAGGAGCCACGGCTGTAGATTCTATTGCGGACTTAGACAGACAAATTTCGGGAGCTCAGGCTAAGCTTGAAGATGCAGCGGCTCGCGCTGCTGCGCTCCAAGGCAAGATAGAGCTGAATTCGCGGCAAGCCATAACTGCGAACTCGCTGAGTCAATCTCCTGCGGTGCAGCAGGCGCTTGTACAATTACAAGAAGTGGAACGCCAGCTGACAGTCGAGCGAACCCGCTTTCTGGATACGCACCCGGTAATAACTGACTTGGAGAGTAAGAAAGCGTCTCTAAAAGCTTTGCTGCAAGAGCGGGTAGGAGAGACTATCGGCGCTGATAGCCAAGTGCCTAACAAAAATTTGCAGATTGGGCAGCTTAAAGAAAAACTCAGCGAAGAACTTGTCAATTCAGAGGTAGAAGGCTTGGGTTTGGCTAATCAATTAACTTATCTAACTCGCGCCAAGTCCGTTTACAGACAACGAGCTAATATCCTACCCAGATTGCAAGAGGGAGAGCGGGATCTAGAGCGGCAAGTAGAAGCGGCTCAATCTACCTATAAAATTCTTTTAAAAAATCTGCAAGAAGTACAAATTGCAGAAAATCAAAATGTGGGTAATGCCAGCGTCATCGAGTACGCCAGCGTTCCAGAAAAGGCTGTCGGTAAGGGAAAAAGTGTAACCGTAGCCGCAGGAGCAGTCGCTGGCATTATGCTTTACGCGATCGCAGCTTTCCTTATAGACTTGAGAGACCCATCGCTCAAAACTGCTAAAGAGGTGCGGGAATTATTTAGGTATACCGTGCTGGGAATGATTCCTTCTAGGAAGAAAAAACTTAGCCTTCCTAATAGAAAACTAGACGGAATTGTGCCGCAGCTTCCCGTTAGAGACACTCCTCATTCGATAATCAGCGAAGCGTACCGGATGCTTCAGGCTAACCTGAAATTTCTCAGCCCGGATCGGGAGTTGAAAACGATTGTGGTAACAAGTTCTGTTTCTAAAGAGGGCAAGTCTACAGTTTCGGCAAATTTGGCTGCAACTATGGCTCAATTGGGAAGCCGGGTGTTGTTGATAGATGCGGATATGCACCATCCGATGCAACATCATATATGGGACTTAACCAATGCTGAGGGACTGAGCGATGTGATTGTCGGTCGGGCTGATTTTAATATGGCTGTAAAAGAGGTGATGGATAACCTGGATGTGCTTCCATCGGGGGTAATACCTCCTAACCCATTAGCCCTTCTTGATTCCAAGCGGATGGCCTCATTAATTGAGGATTTTTCTAAGAACTACAATTTTGTAATTATCGATACCCCTCCGATTGTACTTGTGGCGGACGCCCTTAGCTTGGGCAAAACGACTGATGGTATTTTATTGGTGGTTCGCCCGGGAGTGGTGGATACTGTCAGTGCTACTGCTTGTAAAGAATTTTTGGTGCAATCAGGTCAGAAGCTGCTGGGTTTAGTAGTCAATGGTGTGATTATTGAAAACGAACCTGATAGTTACTTCCATCAGGCAAGGGCGTACTACCAGGAGTCTACAACCTCAAAAGCGCCTGGGTCCAAAACTGAAAAAATTTCTTTGCGATCGTAATAGCTCTTGAGCAGAGGGGCTCTTGAGCAGAGAAGTAGAGGAGCAGGCGATCTGGTTCGGATAATTTTCGGGGTAATGGCACCCCTTCTATAGATGACACTTGGGTCATAGAATGGCAGCTAATGCCACTTTCAGTTTCTACCATCGTGATTCAGCAAATTACAGAGCAGGAAACCGTTTTCTCGCAAGCGCAACAGGGAGACCCTCAAGCGATCGCCACCCTGATCAACGAGGTTATATGGAAAAAAGGCATCACAGCCACAGTCAGTCGAGAGGGCGACTCTCTGCAACTTACCTTGATATCCCAGCAAGCCTACTCCCAAGAAGGCTGCGTCAAGTTCGTTTATGAAGGCTTGAGTCGCCTGGGAACCACACCTATTAAAACTGTGCGGGTAATAGGACAGCGACTCCACTCCCAAGTCCCTGCTTGGAGTCGGACTATTGAGTTGCAACCCGCCAAGTCTACACCAGTTGCGACGCCATCCCCAATTAGCCAGATTGTCGATCAGCCAAAGCCCCAACAAAAAGAGCCGAAAAAAAGGCACGCAATGCTTTGGTTTAGTGTTATTGTCTTGGCTTTGGTGGCGACGGTGGCGGGTATAGCTACCAAAGAGTTACTAGAAAATCGCACGTTAACCCCGGCCAAAAAGTCAGCCCCCCTGAAGCACCCAGCTTCTAAAGGGACTGGTAAAACTGCGCCAAAACCTCGCACAACTCCTAAAAATACTCCAGCTAAATCCGCTCAGCCTAAAGTTCCCACCCGGATGAAGCTTGAAAAAACCATTGCGGGCAAGATTTCGCCTAAATCGGTAGTGCATTCGGGTCAGGGTCTATTTTTTGCCCAAAACATGATGTACAGCCACACGATTACGGTGTACAACCGGGAGCATAAATTAGTAAAAACTATCCCGGATAATGTGGATTTAGCCAAATACGGTTATCTCAAATTCAAAGGCAATTACAGAGGGGCTCCTGTTGAAGCCAGTTTTTCCCATAATGGTAAGTATGCCTGGGTATCTAACTATCAGATGTACGGGCGTGGATTTAATAATCCAGGGACCGATCGCTGTTCTCCTTCTCCAAAGCTTGACGAGAGTTTTTTGTATCGAATCAATACAAAAAGTCTTCAGGTTGAAAAGGTGATCCAAGTCGGTGCTGTTCCCAAATTTGTTGCGACTACACCAGATAACCGCCTCGTACTGGTGAGTAACTGGTGTAGCTGGGATTTGAGCGTTGTGGATACGAACAAAAATAAGGAAATCAAACGGATTAAACTGGGGGCATATCCGCGTGGAATTGTAGTAGATAAAACTTCGCAAAAAGCCTATGTTGCGATCATGGGTTCTTCTGATATCGCTCAAGTAGACCTGAAAAAATATTCGGTCAAGTGGCTGAAAAATGTCGGTCGAGCGCCCCGTCATTTGAACATAGACCCGGCAGGAAAGTTTATTTACGCTACCTTGAATAATGAAGGGAAAATAGCCAAGATTGCTTTACCAAAAGGTAATGTTGTAGCTAAAGTCTCCACGGGTTCCGCGCCGCGCAGTATGGTTATATCCGATGATGGCGATCGGCTTTACGTTGTTAATTACAACAGCAATACTGTGAGTAAAGTTCGCACTCGCGATCTGAAGGTCGTGCAAACAGTTAATGTTGGATCTAATCCGATTGGGATTACTTACGATCCAAAAGCTAGGGAAGTCTGGGTGGCTTGCTATTCTGGGCAAATTATGGTTTTTCAAGATTAAGTTTGCCTGGTGTTGGCATTTAGGCAAAATGTAGGGGCGGGTTTTGTATTAGGGATATCTGTGAGATGCTTAATTTATCGGCTAAACCCGCCCCTACGCCAAAAATGGGTGCGTAAGTCCTGAATCTATCAAGTATTGTCAAGCACATACTTGATAGACTCCTTTTCCACCGCCACCAGTGAGTACGAATCTGAATTGAGGATATGGTAATTTTATGGTATAATTATTTAAGTGTAATAATGTCTTCGCCTTATGATTAAAGAAATTAGTATAGAAAATTATAAATCAATTCAAGAGTTAAAAATTGAATTGGGAAGAGTAACAGTTTTGATAGGTGAAAATGGCTGTGGTAAAACTAATATCTTAGAAGCTATAGCTTTAAGTTCAGCCGCAGCAAGTGATAAGCTAGATAATGAGTTTTTAGTTTCTAGGGGGATTAGAGTTACAGAACCTCAATTCATGCGATCGGCTTTTAATATCGACAATTTAAACAAAGAAATTAAAATATCTTTGCAGTTTCAGCCAGATAAAATTATTACCTATAATTTACAGCATGATGGTAAACCATATTCTAGTTGGTTTAGTTCAATTTTGTCTAATCAAGAGATACTTGTACAAATGCCAAGTATGTCGTCTGGATATGCTAATTTAATGTATGAAGATGCGAGGAACCTAAAAGAAATATTTTCAGAGGAAATTTATCAGGGTGTTTTAAAAGTTTTACTTGAAACTGATAAAGATATTTTGAATTTGAAAAGCTTCTTAATTTTTTCTCCTCAAAACTCAAGTTTACGCATTTTTAACGAAGAAGGTCAAATTCAACCTTTAGGGATCGAAGGAGAAGGATTATTCAAACTTTTAACGGTTTTGAATTTAGAAGCAAATCAAGGTAAGCTGCAAGAAATTAAAGAAAAAATGCAGCTGATAGATTGGTTTGAAGATTTAGCAATTCCCCATAATTTATCTCCTGCTGAGAGAGTAATTCAAATCAAAGATAAATATTTAGCATCTGAACTAGATTATTTCAATCAGAATAGTTCTAATGAAGGATTTTTGTTTCTCCTGTTTTACTTCTGCCTTTTTATCAGCGATGATACACCTAAGTTTTTTGCTGTAGATAACATTGATGCTTCGCTTAACCCTAGATTAGGGCGTCGATTGATTAAAGAATTAGTAGAATTAGCCAAAAAATATGATAGGCAAGTTATTTTTACAACTCATAACCCAGCAATTTTAGATGGATTAAATTTAGATGATGATGAACAAAGACTTTTTGTGATTTACCGCAACAAATTAGGTTATACTAAAGCCAGAAGAATTTTTACACCAAAACCTCTGGAAGGACAAGAACCTGTAAGATTATCAGAAGCATTTTTGCGCGGTTATATCGGTGGATTACCTAAGAATTTTTAATTATGATTAGTTTTGGATTAATTACAGAGGGACTGACGGATCAGATAGTTATTGAAGATATTTTAAGTGGATATTTTAATACTGACGATATCATTGTCAACCCTCTGCAACCAGAAAGAGATAAGGATGATGAAAATAAATCAAATTATGGTGGTTGGACGCTGGTTTTCAAATATTGTCAGTCCAAAGATTTCCGAGAAGCATTTCAATTTAATGAATATGTGATTATTCAAATTGATACTGATGTTTCAGAAGAAATAAATTATAATATTCCCAAGCGAGACGAGAATGGTGAATTAACGCCAGAACAGTTGATAGAAAAAGTCAAAGAAAAATTCCAGCTTTTAATTGGTGAAGATTTTTATATAAAATATAATCATAAAATAATTTTTGCGATTGCAGTACATTCTATTGAATGTTGGTTACTTCCTCTTTATTACCAAGATAAAAGAAAAGCAAAAATAACCAATTGTTTAAATACATTGAATCAAGAACTTGGCAAAGGTGAAAGCTTTAGAATTGATGCTAATAAGAAAAATCCTCAATATTATCGAAAAGTTTCTCGCCAATATTGTAAACAGAAAGTTTTGATGAAGCTTTACCAAGAAAATCCCAGTTTTAAAGTTTTCATACAAGAGATTGAGAAAAGAAATATTGTGATAGAAGATGATGGTTAATATAAGATGAAAAAATCAAAACCGAATGCCTCTCGACCCACAAGTCCAGAAACTCTTGCAGCAACTAGCACAGCTAGAACTCCCACCTCTCACTACCCTCTCACCATCACAGGCGCGGGAACTAGCCGCCAAGCTGCGGGGCAAACCCCTCAGACCCCTAGCGCTTGCCAGTGTCGAAAATCGTACTATCCCCGGTGATATTGCCATCCGTATCTACACGCCACATGGCAAAAAACCCTTGCCAGTGCTGGTTTTCTTTCACGGCGGCGGTTGGGTTTTGGGCGACTTGGATGTAGCAGATAGTACCTGTCGTTCTCTCGCTAAGGATGTTGGGTGCGTGGTAGTGTCGGTAGACTATCGGTTGGCACCGGAACACAAGTTCCCAGCTGCGGTGGAAGATGCCTATGCTGCAACCGTTTGGGTAGCAAATAATGCTAGTGTTATTAATGCGGATGTAACTCGCATTGCTGTCGCGGGAGATAGCGCCGGAGGCAATTTGGCTGCGGCGGTGGCGTTGATGGCGCGGGATAGAGGAGAACCAGCACTGGCATATCAAGTTCTCATTTATCCTGTAACTCAATATGCTTTTGATACTGAGTCTTACCGTGAATATGCGGAAGGTTGCGGTTTGACAAAGGAGGAGATGATTTGGTTCTGGCGTCACTACCTGGCTAATACCGCCGATGGAGAAAATCCCTATGCTTCACCGCTATTAGCCGAAAATCTAAGCCAATTGCCACCAGCGCTGATTATTACTGCTGAATGTGATGTGCTGCGGGATGAGGCGCTAGCGTATGCTACTCGGTTGCGATCGGCTGGGGTGTCGGTATACTTAAAGCAATATGATGGGATGATTCACGGATTTGTGGGGATGGCGCTGGTGCTGGATGGGGGGAAAAATGCGATCGCAGATATTGCAGCTCAATTACGTTCAGTATTTAAGTAATGAG
The DNA here is from genome assembly GCF_023333595.1 of Argonema galeatum A003/A1. Lineage (GTDB taxonomy): Bacteria > Cyanobacteriota > Cyanobacteriia > Cyanobacteriales > Aerosakkonemataceae > Argonema > Argonema galeatum. The sequence goes on along the minus strand of NZ_JAIQZM010000001.1, from coordinate 649,944 downwards.
TTATCTTCTACGCAAACAAAGATTTTCGCCACTCATATCCCCAAGACAGTCGCCTTCTTTCGTCAGGATAATAACTGATTTGACTGTGGAAAATTGCTTCAGTGTCGCTTTAATAGAACTTGTGACGCGAGCATCATCTCCGATACCAGCTGAAGGAATTATTTTACAGAATTTTATTCGCGCTACTCCAGAAGAAATCGAGAGAGTAAAATCGCTGCCACAGTTAGAACTGCCTCTGAACTGAATCGGCTTAATAAAACCCATTCTGGTTTCATTACTGGTTGGCCCAACAATCAATTGCTCGATCGCAAATCGACTTAGATCCCGCCGTTGCGTTGTCCGCAAAACTGGCTCAACATGGCCGAGGTCTGTCGTGTTTCTGGAGTAGTTAGGAAAAAATACTTTAACCCGGTTTTGAGTTACCTTCACCGCATCAGATGTTTCTTGAAAAGCTGGTTTCGTTTTAGCGCTTTCTTTTAATATCTCTGATTGCGGTTTGATTGTTGACTGATTTGAGGTTACTGCTCCAGCCACAAATTTTCCATCAGTACTGACACCACAAAGTGTCATTAGCAGGCCAAAAGATAGTAAAGTTGACTTACGAATAATAGACATTTTTACTCTCGTTCTTTTAAAATCAGATGACTTATACTGTTTTGGGTAGCATTGCAGCATTGATTGCGGACATATCAATATGCGATCGCTCACAGTCTGGATCGGGAAAACTTAGTATGAATAGAGTCATTGCGATCGCTTTTTGTTCCCAACTCCAACTTCCTCTACTTAGTTTCTTTTTTTACAATGTCGCTCAAGAAATCCTTACCTTAGTTTTGATTTTTTGCCGTTCCCAAACAAGATATTGACAATAAACTAGAGATATGTATGAACAAAAGTGAGGCGATCGCAAATGGATGAAGTCATAAAAAAAGTAGCTGCTTTAGGATTACCTGGAGTTGTTCTAGTGATTGCGATGGCGACTACAGGCTTGACAGGTGCAGCCGCCATCACAGCAGCTTTAGCAATACTGGGTGGCCCAGCGGGAATGTTGGGAGGAATCGCCGTCTTGGGGCTGACAGCATTGATTGCAGACGCACTGGCTAAACTGAGTCTGGAAGATTTCCTAACAGCGATTTATTGCGAAAGACGACAATCTGAAGCACATGGAAAGCTGCTAAGCGAGATTGACTCTTTATCGCTGTTTGATGGTGACATCAAAGATAGACTCAAAAGCACTATCACTGACGGGTGTGGCTGTGGAAGCGTGGTAAACTCTAATACAACGGATGACACCAGAGAAGTTATAGCCATTTTAGACAAAGTGCCTGGAATGACTCGCGCTCACCACAGAGACTTTAAGCATTCTAATCCGATTCTCCGGCTGCGGGATGGGACATCTGTGAGAACCTGGAAAAACCCAGTCGGCGTTGACCATGTTTTTTTAGGCGATCGCAATGACAAAATGGTTTATGGTGGTTTTGTCGGCTGGATTCATAGTGACGGACTCAAGTCTGCCATAGATCGGATTAGAAGAGACTTTACCTAAAGTACAACTAACCGATTTTAGATGGGAGAATGGCAGAATTGGAAATTGGGAATTGAAAATTGTTGGCATATTCAATTTTATCCTTCGCTCCCCGCTTCCGCAGTACCTAGTTCCCTTGAATGGCAAAATGAATAGAATCGAGTTAAACTGTTAAATAACTTCAATCCAAAAATCCTATCATGGCTGAGTATCGCAAGATTGAATATCGCATTGGCACTGACGGCAAGATAACTGAAACCGTACTCAACGCCTCTGGCTCCACCTGTACCGAAACCACTTCAGGAATTGAAAAAGCTTTGGGTAAAGTAGAATCTCAAAAGCTATTTCCAGAATACTATCAGGAAGATGAAGACCTCATCAACGAAGAAACGCAATCTCAGACTGAAATGTAGAGTAATTGATGATGGTTAACAACCCCAATCTATTTTTGTTTGGTTGCGTTCTGTGGTTGGTGATCGTTTGGCTAATTTTGAGCCTGCGGCACTCTAATAAAGTCGATTCCCCCACAGAAAGTAATACGGCTGCTGCAAGAGAGATAGAAGAGTTGCGGCAAGAATGTCTGCGACTGCGAGAAGAATTGCAGCAACAATCAAAGCAGCTAAAAACTGATTTCCAGAATGCTACTTTCTCCCAATTGCAAACGCTGTTAAACAACTATCCCAGCGTCCGCAAAATGACGGAAGCGAAACCAGATTTACCAGCCAAAAATTTGGTTTCGCTGTTTACTCCTTTGGATAACCTTTTGGCTAGTTGGGGATACGAACAAATTGGTTCGGCTTGGGAACAAGTTCCATATAATCCCCAACTGCATCAACCGGATACCAATGATATTGCAGAAGGGGAATTTGTTTATATCCGGTTTGTCGGTTATCGAGAGGGGTCGCGCATTCTCTCCCCCGCGAAAGTCAGCCGCACTTTGCCGATTTCTTCTCCATCTCAATAAGAGTGGGAGAGTGGGAAGTCAAAAGTCAAAAGTCAAAAGTCAAAAAGGGAGTGGGGGAGTGGGGGAGTGGGGGAGAAATTTTATTGACAAATGACAAATGACAAATGACAAATGACAAATGACAAATGACAAATGACAAATGACAAATGACAAATGACAAATGACAACTGACAACTGACAACTGACAACTGACAACTGACAACTGACAACTGACAACTGACCACTGACAACTGACAACTGACAACTGACTAATGACTATTATTGCGATCGATTTTGGAACAAGCAACACCGTCGTCTGTACTGTAGATCCAGTTACGAAGACGCCACGGACGTTGAGATTTAATGCCATTTCGCGGGGGTTTGAAACACCTGGCGGTCAAGTATTTGTGGTGCCGACCCTAGTATACGTCCAAAAGGACAACAGTCTTGTGTTTGGGGAACAAGTGCGATCGCAACGTCTCGGCTTTTCCCAACCAGAGCGATTTTTTCAAGCCTTTAAACGCGATTTGGCAGCAGATTTTCAGCCGCCACCGCGTCAAATTGATAGTAACAGCTACTCGGCGGAAACAGTTTCGCAACTGTTTCTCCAAGAAATTTGGCAACAGCTAGCCCAAGAAAAATTGCAGCCCAGTCGCGTAATTTTTACCGTCCCAGTCGGCGCATTTGAGCGTTATTTAGACTGGTTTCGCGACGTTGCCCAAAACCTGGGTGTCCCTGAAGTTCAGATTGTGGATGAGTCTACAGCCGCAGCCCTTGGCTATGCTGTGAAAAGACCCGGTTCTGTGATATTGGTAGTAGATTTTGGCGGCGGAACTCTGGATTTAAGCTTAGTTCGCACCGTAGCAGCCAAGGGCGGACAAAAGGTATTAAAAGCAGAAGTTATAGCCAAGTCGGATGCTTATGTTGGTGGTGTTGATATCGATGTTTGGATTGTCGATAATTACTTGCGGCAAATTAATTCTTCACGAGAAGAAGTAAAAGAGATTGGCTGGCAGAATTTATTAGAAGTAGCGGAACGGCTGAAAATTAAACTTTCCACAGCGCCAGAAGCGAAAGAAAGTTGGTTTGATGATGAAAATTTTATCGCCCACGATTTGAATTTGAATCGAGAAGATTTAGAGGAGATTCTGGAAAATAAGCAGTTACTAGAACAACTGCGGCAAGCTTTAGATGAAGTGGTGGCAGTCGCCTACACTAAAGGCGTGGGCAAGACTGATATCGAACTGGTGGCGCTGGTAGGAGGTAGTTGTTTAATCCCGGCAGTGCAACAGTTAATTATATCATATTTTGGAAAGTCGCGGGTGAAATTAGGCAGGCCATTTGAAGCGATCGCACACGGTGCTTTGACACTTCCCGATTTAGTTGAAGTCGAAGATTATCTGCGACATGGCTATGCCATTCGTCTCTGGGAACCCCAAATGAAAACTTATTCCTATTTTCCATTGTTTGAAAAGGGAAGCAAATATCCCTGTCAACGGGATGAATTATTAACATTACAAGTAGCATTAGACGGACAGCGAGAAATTCGTCTGGATATTGGAGAAGTGGCAGACATATCGCAAGCAGAAGTAACTTTTGATGCACAAGGGAGAATGACGAGTAGCCAGTTGCAACATCAATCGCAATATCGCTCTTTGGAAAGCCATCACGAACAAGTTTGCGTGGCGCATCTCGATCCGCCGGGACAAACAGGGATAGATCGAATTGAAGTATTTTTTGAAGTGAATCGAGGGCGGGTTTTGTTGGCGACGGTGAAAGATTTGGTGACGGGGCGAGTGTTGGTGGAAAAAGGTGCGATCGCCAAACTTCAGTAATTAAAATATTGATGATGGGAGAAGTTCCGTAACGGGTAATATTATTGAGATCGCCAGAGGAATTAGTTATGGCTACTTACAAAGTTCTGGTTATCGATGACGGCCTAGACGTTCGCAAACTACTTCGATGTATGTTACCTGCGGATAACGTGGAAATCATCGAAGCCAAAAATGGTCAAGAGGGACTAAATCTAATCCACAAAGAACGCCCATCCTTGATTCTCCTGGATTTTATCTTACCTAAAGTGAGCGGTTGGGAAGTTTTTCAGCATATACAGGCTGATAATGAACTCCAGAAAATTCCCTTGGTGGTAATGTCAGGGCGTATAGACGAAGTTACTCACAAGATTCCCCAACCGTTTGAGTATTTTGAATTTCTGCTAAAACCCTTTGATAAGAACCATCTATTTGCTGCCATAAAATCAGCAATTGCTAAAGCTAAATTGCGTCAAGAATCCGCTAATCAAAACGAGATTATCAATAATAATCTTCATCAACCAAGAGAATATGATGCCGTGCTTGGCGGTCAAAATCCACCTCCTGCGAACGCCGTAGTATTGGGAGGCTTGGAAGGCGTTAAGTGGCGTTTGGCAAGTGCAGATGTAGAGCAAGGGGTAGCAGCGCTAAAAGAGGCGCTCAATTACGGTGAAGCAGGCTTGGACTTGGTGATTCAGGTTTGGAAAGATGAATTAGGGCAACTAAAGTGGGCTGCTTATTCGCTACTTAGGGTAAGGGAAGAACCGAGAGTGAAACAGGCATTACAAGATTACAATCCCTAGCTGCATATAACCTGCCTTCACACTCTAAAAGGGGATTCAGCCATTGCCTAGTCATCAGCCCCGATGGAAAAACTTAAATTCCTGAAACCTTCCGAATCAGCAAATCTTTCACCTTTCTTTAATAGCGCAGTCATGGCAAGGGTAGGAATAGGCGGACTAAAATAGTAGCCTTGAATTTCATGGCAACCTTGTGCTTTGACGTATTCATACTGTTCTTGTGTTTCTACACCCTCAGCGGTGATATTTAAGTCTAGACTTTTTGCCAAAGTGATAATTGCGTTGGTAACTGCTCCGTCATGGGAGTTAGAAACAACGTCGCGCACAAAAGACCGATCGATCTTCAGAGTATGGAGCGGAAAACGTCTCAAGTAGTTTAAAGATGAATAACCAGTGCCAAAATCATCCAGTGCTAACTTAACACCCAATTCACGCAATTGTTCCAGTACGCTAATTGACTGTTCGAGATTCTCCATCATCAGGCTTTCCGTAACCTCAAGTTCTAAATAAGCGGGATTGAGTTGTGTCTCTTTTAGGATCGAGGCGATGCGTTCAACCAGATTCGATTGTGCCAACTGGCGAGCTGACAAATTAACTGCTACACGCAACGATTGCGATACCGATTCCTGCCAGAGTCGGTTTTGAGTGCAAGCGGTGCGTAGAACCCATTCCCCAATGGGAACGATCGAACCATTAGCCTCTGCAATGGGGATAAATTTGGCTGGAGAGATGAGTCCAAGTTCGGGGTTTTGCCAACGCAATAGCGCTTCTACACTAACAATTCTGCCCGTATTGGTGTCAACTCGTGGCTGATAGTAAAGTTGAAGTTCGTTTCGCTGTAAAGCATAACGCAATTTACTTTCTAAAGCTAAGCGTTCCTGCAACTGTGCATTCATGTTAGCCGAGTAAAACTGGTAGTTGTTTGGCATCTGCCGATAAGCTTCATCGACTGCTGTATTGGCACTTTGCAAAAGCCGATCGACAGTATTCCCATCAAAGGGATAGATAGCAATGCCAATGCTAGCAATAGTATTTACCCGATCGCCATATAAATTGATGGGTAAGGCGAGTGAATTGAGGACCGATCGACAAAACTCTACCACATCCTCTGATGCAGTTAGCTCGGTAAGTGCGATCGCAAATTCATCACTGCCAATCCGAGAAAGCATATCGAGAGTGGATATATTGGCACTCAGCCGTTCCGCAACTACTCTGAGTAGCCGATCGGCTGCATCGCTTCCCAAAGCATTGTTAATCTCTCTAAAGTTATTCAACTTCAAAGCCATCACAGCTAACAAGCGATTTCTTGACTGGTTTCGTAACAAAGCTTGCTGGAGACGATCGCCAAACAAAACTCGATTTGGAAGACTTGTGATGGCATCGTAGTTAGTTAAATGATCGATCGCTTCATCTAGTTTTTTAATTGTTTGTACTGTATCTGCCATCAAAATACCTACTTCATCAGTATATTTAGTTGGCAGGTTAGGTAGCTTTTTTTGATTGATATAAGCTCTTTGTGCTAAATAAGTGAGAATTATCGGTGCTAGCAATTTATGCAAAGCATATAGGGTGACGCCAGTGCCAATTAAAGTCGCAACTAGCGCAATTAATAGCACGCGCAGAGTTGTCTCCAACGAAAATGAGTTGATGACTAAAAAATAAACTAAAAGAGCTAAAAGCGGTACGTGGGTTCCTAAAAATGCCACGCACATAATTTTCCCCTCGTAGCTTTTCGGACGGGGCAGTTTTGAAAGTAATACGTAAAGCCACAGTTCTCGATCTGTTATTTTCATAAAAAACACCAAATAACTTTATTTGTAATTTGCTAAAGTGAAATTGTTTTGCTTAAGCAAAGCCTTTCAGAAAATTAACTGAAGTCATTTTTGCAAGATTATAAAATTTGACCTATTTACTTATAAGGCGAGTTGATTGGATTGTAAATTTGCATAATAAAGCGATTCTTTTTTACTTATCTTTTAGCTTAGCAAGAAAGTGTGAAAAACTAGAGAAGACACAAATATAAGTAATATCATGTCCGGTTGCATCGGTAGCGTAAGCGTGATGCGAGAAATTGTCTGTTGGAATCGAGAGTTAAATTTTTACCACAGATGAAGACAGATGAACACAGATGAACACAGATAAGAGAGTTATTTTTTTTAGACAACCGATGCCACCGGACATGATATAAGGGAAATGTCGATCGCACTCCAAAAAAGAGCGATCGCCTGTTTGCAAGCGATCGCACTTCTTAATTTTTCAGATCGGATCTAACGAGCTAGAGCTAACATTGGTTCCTTAACCTGGACACATTTCCTGAGCGGTTCCCTTATGTGACTGAAATCGCGGGGTTGTGTTTTGGGTTCAAACAGTCCTTCTGACTCCCATTTTTTGGGGTCTAAACCGATAGCCCAAGCATTCACCCACATCGACTTTGGAAACTTGGATAGCATTTCGGGCATTGTATCCTCGACTGCTAACAAGAAGATTGAGATAGCCAATGCCTCGCAATCGTCTAAGTTTGGTATCCGATCGTCAATCAGCTCTTGCTCAGTTGTGTTAGATTTTAAATTACGCTGACGGATTTCCATCAAAAATGGCAGCCCCTTCCAATAATCTAAAAACCCAAAGTCCAGCCGCCGCAAGGACTTAGCTCGCCACTCCAGAAGCAACGCCTCCATACGTTTGTCTAGCTGTATTGCTGGATGATCGACACCTACGTAAGTTTTGGGTGTTTTTCCTGGATCGAGAAACTCAGGATTAAATACCAGGGGCGAAACGAAAGACGATCCTACGGCAATATTCCAGATGTTTTTCATTCCCATCACGACGCCGTGGTCTGTATAGGAATAGTTATTGTGAATGCTCTCGCTCAAACCATCATTTTGGCCGATGTAAAAATTACTAGCCTCTTCTACCATTTCCTCAGTTAGCTTGCCCTCGCGGTCAAGTCTAATCATGTGAGTTTGTAAGGTATTTGCGTAGGAAATTAAATCGGAACCAGGAGAATATAATGGATCGGCAAAAACCGCCGCTTCCCCTACACAACCCCAGCGATTTATCGAGAATACTTTCGTACTGGAGTAGCTGTATCTTGGCATTTTCTTAAAGTCTATAACCTCTCTTCCTTTGAGGTTTTCTGCCACTACAGGTTCGTTCCTTTCTAACCACTCGAATGCTAGTTCTTGTGTATGAAATTCACTAAAAGGCTGAAATTCCTCACTTGCCACAATCCCAAGGCTGGTATGGTTTGTAGCTAGGGGAATTAGCCAGACCCAGTATCCACGACCGCACAAATGATTTGTGGAGTAATAGCGGTTATTATTGGGAACGCGATCGTGCCATTCTTTTTCTGTCCTTGGCACAAAATCGCTGATATCAACACGACCTTTTACTCGGAACCACGCCGCATTAAATTTGGGATCGTTGGGTTTTGCTAAACCGAGTTTCTTTTGGATATAACGGCGACGCCCCATTGCGTCAACTACCCAGCGAGCGCTAATCGTTTTATATTCTTTGCTATCTTGCTGGATGTAAACAATTTGGTGCGGTTGTTCGCGATTTTCGGAAATATCAATGTCTTTAACTAAACAATTTTCTAGCACCTCTATGCCCATCTCTTTGTTGAAGAGACGCAGATCGTTCTCAAGTTTACCGCGATCTATTTGATAACTTCCGGGCTTGGGAGGAAAATCGGAAATACCAAATTCGGGTCGCTTGTGAAGTTCGCCTTTTGTGTTTCCGTAGAAATATCGAAGTCCGAGTTTAGGTAAATGCTCTTTCTCGAAGTACTCTTCTAATTGGAGAATTTGACCGAAGTAGTAAGCGCCATCGTAAACTGATGATTCTCCAACTTTAAACGCTGCTTCTGGTAGGGGATAAGCATCTTTGTCTAGCACTACAACCGAAAGCTCAGGCATAGTTAGCTTTAGTTGTCGTGCCAGAGTCGAGCCTGCTAAACCTCCGCCGCAAATTACAACGTCATATATCTTTTCGTTCATGTAAAGGTTTCTCCTTCTTTTAGCTTTCATTATGGTGTCACAAATCACTTAAAATTGCCATAGATACGAAGAGTAATTAAACCTATTCCTACTTTTCCTACTTTGAGGATGCAGCATAAGGAAGTTTACTACTACTTTTACTACTTTGAGATAGAAAAGAAGGAAGTTTAATCTTTTTTTTACTTTTACTAGGTAGCGATCGCACTCCCCTCCCATACCCATTCCTCCTTCCCCACGCCATAATACAAAAGGTACTACAACACCAAAAGTACAATGGCACACAACCAGCCCAGAGCCTATGATGTCGTCTTAGGCAGTCAAACCCCTACTCCTGTCGGTGCAGCCGTTTTGGGAGGAATAGCAGGCGTGAAGCGGCGCTTAAACAGTGCGATCGCAGCCCAACGAGTCACCGCCCTCCATGAGACAACCAAATATGGGGAAGCTGGTTTAGAACTGGTGTTTTCCGCCTTGAGGGATGAATCGTGGCAAGTTCGGCAAACTGCGTACTTGCTACTACAAGATTGCGAAGACTATATTTTACAACAAGTTTTACAAGAACACAACCCCTATCAACTGTTTGGGTGTTTGCACAGATATCCTACAGCCAACTCCACTACTTATGCTCTGACAATATCTCCCAACGGACAAACGCTCATCAGTGGTGGGAGTGACAAAATTATTACGGCCCGATCGCTCTACACTGGCAAAATCATCCGCACCCTCAAAGGACATACAGAAGGAGTAAAATCCCTTGCTATCAGTCCTTCTGGACAAACTTTTGTTAGTAGCAGTTGGGATAACACCGTCAAAGTTTGGAACTTACAAAATGCGGGCAATTATGGCCCAAGTGTGCCACAAAGTAAAACTTTGGACAATGGATTGCTATACACTCTAGTTCCCCATTTCGAGGCAGTTAATTGTGTTGCGATCGCACCTGATGGCAAAACTCTGATCACTGCTAGCGAAGATTGTACCATCAAATTGTGGAATTTAGCAACTAAAAAAATACTTTCCACTTTATCTGGACATACAAAAGGAGTCAAATCTATTGCTATTAGCCCAGATGGAAAGATTTTAGCCAGCGCTAGTGCTGACTCAACTATCAAATTGTGGAATTTATCCACAGGTGAATTATTGCATACCCTCACCGGACATTCAGAGTCGGTTAAATCTGTAGCAATTAGTCCCGATGGAAAAATTCTCGTTAGTGGCGGACAGGATAAAACAATTAAGCTGTGGAACTTGCAAACGGGAGAATTGCTAAACACTATCACCGGACATTGGGACGAGGTGAACGCTGTTGCTATCAGTCGAAATGGATACACTTTTCTTAGTTGCAGCCGCGATGAAACAATTAGATTGTGGCATTTGCGAACGGGAACGCAAATGCACATTTTTAAAGGACATAATGATGGCGTTGCTACAGTTGCAATCAATCCCGATGGAGACAAAATTGTTAGCAGCAGTTGGGATCGAACAATTAGAGTTTGGGGAGTGCGAGGAGTATGAAAAAGCGCTCGCTCAATTCCAGTAATAATGCGATCGATCCTAAATCTTTACAACAAGACCAAGATGTTGCTACTATAAAACTGGTTGACTACGCTCTTAGTCTCGTTAGAAACTCTTCCGGGCAAAACAGGATTAAGCACTATCTGTTTGACCGGACATCAATCCAACGGAATTATGCAGCACTTTACTTCAAGCGGATTAAAGATATAGAAGTTTTAACCGAAGCTGTAAAAAACCGTAGGATCGATCGAGTTCAGGCATTTTCTAAGTGAAACAAGGAGACGGTAACAATGATTGTAACCCAGAAAAAAACATACAGCTTTGAAGAATATCTTGCCTATCACGACGACACTGACCTCAAGTATGAACTGTTTAATGGAGAGTTAATACCCATGCCCCCAGCCAGCGGAATACACGCTCTGATTATGGTATTTCTGTACGATATTTTTAAGGCAGAAATCCAACGGTTAGGTTTAAATTGGCTCGCCATACCCAATAGCGTAGGCGTTCGCACTGCTGAAAGAAAATCCAGAATTCCAGATTTAGTAATTCTGTCAGAAATTCAACGAGAATCAATCAGAACGATGTCGTCTGCTGTCTTAGAATCTTCTCCTATACTAGCAGTGGAAATTGTGAGTGAAGGAAATCCCCAAGATGATTACCGCTACAAACGCTCTGAATATGCGGTGCGAGGAATTCCTGAATATTGGATTGTCGATCCAATTAAGTCGAAAATTTCTATATTGTTGCTAGTTGAAGGATTTTACGAGCGAACAGAGTTTACAGGAAATCAAACAATTGTGTCGCCGACTTTCCCAGAATTAACGTTAACTGTTGAGCAAATCTTGGCAGCATAAGAGTTAGGCTTGATGTTTGGCAATTAATTCCCGTACAGCGGGAACTAGCTCTGTGGGGCGCATCAATGAGAAACATTGTTGCTTTATATGATAGAGCCATTTTTAAACATTCTTGAACGTAGGCTTCCCAACTAAATGCTAAGGACTAGCATAATTCGTTGGAAAGCCTATCGCTACACCCACCTAGCCACAACTACTCGCACCGTTCCATCTGACAGAGTTTCTTCCTCCTCTACATTAAAACCTTCGGCTTGTACTGTCGCCATTAAACTTTTGTGAGCGTACTTTTTGGTAATTGAATTGATAAACTGTTGCTGATTAATCCTCGCTCCCCAAAAATCTGCCACCAATTCATAATTTTCACCATCGCGGCGAAAACCCAGATCGTAACCATTTTGCTGCCGAATTACATATTCAGCCTCAGTTTTATCGCCGTTATATCCCCGTACAAACGCATTGCGAGCGACCTGATACCCCAATTCCTCCAAACACTCATGCAGAATTTCGGCGTTTTTGATTTGGACTTTGATTGTGGTGAAATGAGACATGAAATATTCTCCATTTAATTTCAAATTTGAGATATCTGAGCGCAGATTTAATGCGACATTTTTTCATCTGCAATCGGCAAGTCCTTACACCCAGCGTGCTACCAGTACGCGAATCGTACCATCTTCTAAAGTTTCTTCTTCTTCAATGGTAAACCCTTGCTCTGGTACTGTCGCCATCAGTATATGATAACCGTAGCGCTGAGTTAATTGGTTCAGCCATTGCTGGGAATACTTGTAGGCCCGATCGTATGAAGAAATCACCGCTTCATAGCTGTCATCCTCCTGCTTCTTGAAGCCGATATCGTTGCTTGCAGAACCCAGGTATTGGCGGCGGATAACCACTTCTGCCGTTTCCTCTCGTAAATCGCCCTGAAAACCGTAAAGTTTATGGGCTTCTTCGTGAACTTCAACCCGATCTTTGAAACCCACATCTTCTAACGCCTTCACCAGCGCGTTGACATCTCTGATCTCTGTTTTGATGGAAGTGAAATGTGACATGACTTTAACCCTCCTTAGTAGTAATTTTTGGGAAAATAGTTTTTCTCTGATTTCCACCCCTCCCTGTAGACGGGGAGGGGACGGGGGTGGGGTTCAATCTACTTCCAGTGGCCCGATACCTTTTTGGATGGTAAATTGCTTCAATTCCTCCATTAAACGAGTATCGTTAGAAGCCGTTCTGGCACCCGCTTCTGCCGCCCAGCGCTTCAATTCCTCAATTTGGTGACGTGCGATCGCAGCCAGTGGCACTGTCTCCTCGATCGATCGCAAAATATCTATAGTAGTGAAATCTTGCCTTTCTCTTCCAAACGCCCGGTACATAGCATCCACAATTACTTGCTCAATTTCTGCGCCGCTGAAATTCTTCGCACTTCTAGCCAACAACGACAGATCGAACTCCCGCATCCGACTGGGGCGCAACCGCTGCAAATGCACTTTAAAAATATCCATTCGCTCAACTTCCGTAGGCAAATTCAAAAAGAAAATTTCATCAAATCTCCCCTTTCGCAACAACTCAGCAGGCAAAATTCGCACATTATTCGCCGTCGCCACAATAAACACTGGAGTTGTTTTCTCCTGCATCCAAGTAATCAAACTACCGAATACCCGTCGCGAAGTACCCGAATCTCCATCGACGCCAGCAGAGATATTGCCGAACGCCTTATCAATTTCATCAATCCACAAAACGCAGGGTGCAATAGCTTCAGATATTTGAATCAACTGTCGCACGCGACTTTCACTTTCCCCCACAATTCCACCAAACAATCGCCCAGTATCTAAACGCAACAAAGGCAGTCGCCACTCGTTTGCGATCGTTTTAGCTGAAAGCGATTTACCAGTACCTTGAATCCCAACAAGTAAAACGCCTTTGGGATTGGGAATGCCGTAACGTCTTGCTTCTTCAGTAAAAGCATCTTGCCGCATCCGCACCCACTGCTTGAGATTTTCCAATCCGCCGACATTTTTAAGCGATTCTCTTGTTGTGAAAAACTCTAATATTTCGGTTTGGCGAATTGCTTGCTTTTTCTCCTCCAGTACTCCGACGATATCCGTATCATCTACTTGTTGTTTGGCGGCTAAAGCTTTAGCTAATACCCGCCCAATTCTGGCTCTACTCAACCCCTGACAAGCTTTAATTAGTTGTTCTTTAGCTAACCCGCTCACCTTCAGCTTTTCTGGCACCACTAGCTGGCTAATCAGATAATTAATTTCTTTCACGTCTGGTAAAGGGAAGTCAATCACCGTTGTTTCTTCCCTCAACTCAGATGGCAATTCCAGCGTGTGAGAAGTCAGAATTAAAGTTTGGCGATTGCGCTTTAAGGTGCGCGTCAAATTTCGCAACTCCCTGACTACTGGCGCGTTTTTATCTGTGTAGGGATTTCTCAAAACCGGGTGCAAATCCCGCAGCACAAAAATAGTCGCTTCTTGTCCGGTTGCTTTGCCAATTCTAGCTAACGCCGCTATGACAGAGCCTTTATCGGCACCATTGTCATCCCAACCGCGCACGATATCCCAAAACAAAAGTTTACGCTGATTTTGCTGTGCGGCTACTTGGTGCAGCACTTCTTCAACTGGTTCTTCTTCGGCGGCGACAATGTACAGCAGCGGGTAACGCGCTCGAATCATTAGATCCAGCTGTTGTATTAATGCTGCATGGGGAGCATTTTGTCCGCCTAAAACGGCGGCAGATGCTTCTGGTTGCTGCGGATTTTTGCTCATCTTATCTTCCCTTCAGGCGCTAGTTGACCCCGCACGCCGCTCCTGCGTAATACAAACATAAGTATTCTTGTAGTATGACATATTCAACATAATATGGCTACGGTACGCTATGGATAGGCGCATACGCATACTGCAATTAGCATAGCGTGAATCTTAAAACTGAGATATTGCACCTTTCTCAACAAGAGGCAGAGCCTCGTTATTCTCGATCTTCTCGTGACCAAGTTCAACCTGGTCACGCGGGAAGGGAGGCGCTGCCTCCTCCTTAATATAGAGAGCGATCGCTTTATTTATGGCTAATCAAGAAAAATTGCGTCAGCAGCTACTACAATTAGATGGTCGTGGTTATAAAGCTTACCGAGATACTGAAGGAAGCTACGAATTTCCCGACTTCACTTTATCGATCGATCGCACTCAGGGAGATCCATTCGCCTCCCCCAGTCACGTGCGGGTAAAGGTTTCGGGGGAAATCGCTGGTTTTCCCCATCAACTATATCAAACCAAAAGCAGTGCGATCGCACTGCGCGATTACCTAACTCGTCAGTTTGATAACTATGCCCATAGTATCAGCAAGAGACGCGGCACCGGAAACAGCGGTTTAATTGGAATTGTCCGTACAGGACAAGAAGTTTTAGAACGCAGTTCTGTTTTAATCGACGATGAATTAGTTGAAGTGCGGTTTGTTGTCGGTTTACCCGCAGGTGGGCGACGCATCTTGGGGCTACAAGCTGCCGAAATGCTCTGCGAACAAATACCTCAGCTTGTTGACCGAACCCTTAAATATTCTCACCTAGATCCTCAAAAAATTCAACGTCATGTAGAAACAGTTGAGGATGCAGATTGGTTGAGGCAGCAATTAGCAGAACGGGGTTTAGTTGCTTTCATTCCCAATGGTGCAATTTTACCACGACGCAGCGGCGTCGATGACCAACCTTTGCAAAGTCAAGCCGTAGCATTTCAATCCCCAAAATCGTTGCAAGTTGAATTCAATTGTCCCAATCAAGGTTTAATTGTTGGTATGGGTGTACCAGCAGGAATAACTTTGATTGTCGGCGGTGGATATCACGGTAAATCCACATTGCTGAGAGCAATTGAATTAGGAGTTTACAACCATATTCCTAACGATGGACGAGAGTTTGCGGTAACGCATCCAGCAGCGGTGAAAATTCGAGCCGAAGATGGAAGGAGTATTGTTGGTGTAGATATTTCTCCTTTTATTAACCATCTTCCCCAAGGCAAATCTACAACCAACTTCTCGACAACTAATGCTAGCGGTAGCACATCACAAGCGGCCAACATTATGGAAGCGTTGGAAACTGGTGCCAAAGTCCTGTTGGTGGATGAAGATACTGCTGCTACCAATTTTATGATCCGCGACAAAAGAATGCAAGCACTTATTGCCAAAGATAAGGAACCGATTACGCCATTTATTGATAAAGTGCGACAGTTATATACAGATTACGGCGTATCTACAATTTTGGTGATGGGTGGTAGTGGCGATTACTTTGAAGTTGCGGATACAGTAATCGCGATGCAGAATTTCCAACCTGAAGATGTGACAGCAAAAGCAAAAGCGATCGCACAACAATACACCTACCTACGCACTCCAGAAGGTGGCCAAGAATTCGGGCAAATTACTGCACGAATACCGCTACCAGAAAGCATTGACCCCAGCTATCGTCAGAAACAAGTGCGGTTGAAAATTCGGGATGTAGATGAGATGGTTTTTGGTACAGAAGATATCGACTTATCAGCTGTCGAACAAATTATCGATACCGCGCAATCGAGAGCGATCGCAGCTGCAATGGTTTATGCAGTGCGGCGATACATAGATAGCAAACGCACATTAGCAGAAATTCTGACTCTTGTCATGGCGGATATCGAATCCCAAGGATTGGATATTTTGACACCTTTCCCTCAATGCGATTTAGCAATCTTCCGCCAATTCGAGTTAGCTGCTGCTATTAATCGGTTGCGATCGCTTGGCGTGCGTTAGGCATATTCCTTGATTTAAAAAACCACAGATGCACGCATATTAACGCAGATAAGATTAGATTAATCTATGTTTAACTGTGTTCATCTGTGGTTAAAATATTTTTCTTGATGCAGACCATCAGTGATATAATGTCTATCTGTATTAATCGGTGCTTTTCGCGGTAATTGACAAAATGAAAATTATAAACGAGATAATTTATCTAGAAACAGAAAAGGGAATTGGCATCTATAACATTACCCCTGAAATCGAGAAACTGCTTCAGGTCAATTCCATCAAAAATGGTCAAGTTTTGGTATTCTCCCGACACACGACCACAGCATTAGCAATCAACGAAAACGAAGAAAGATTGCTAGAAGATGTGAAAGTACATCTAGGAAAATTAGCGCCAGAATCAGATAAATACTTACACAACGACCTGCATTTAAGAAAAAATATCCCCGATGATGAGCCTATGAACGCTCACTCTCACCTCATGGCGATGATGCTAAGCACCAGCGAAGTAATTCCTGTTGTAGATGGACAATTAGCATTAGGAACATGGCAATCTGTGTTATTTTTTGATTTAGATGGCCCCCGGAAAAGGACTGTATTTGTCCAAATAAGCGGGATCTAAACTCATTTGTAACGGTAAAATTTAGGTAGGCGACAGCTTTTTTGCGAATGAAGCTGAACAATTCGTCTGCCGATCGTAACAGAGAATGAGAGAAAGGAGATTGCTGTGGAAGTTACTGTGAACTGCGCTGAAGCCTGCGTCAATGGCTGCGTTTTGGGTGATAAATGTCCCCATCGGGAATATGTATCAACGGCGTCAAGTTTCATCCAAGAGACTTCGTTGGATAAAATGCTGGAGATGGCTGATGAAGCTGTGAGAAAGAAACGTATGCAGCCACCCCAATGGGTGATTACCGATTTCCCTGAGTAGTGAGAGGGAATTTAGGGTGCGATCCTCTCCTTTTCCCTTTTGGGTTGCTTTATAAATTGTGATGGTCTGTATTGTGTTCAAACGAAAGGAAATCTGTTTCAGAGAAAAAGGTCTTTGTCATCTTAACCCTGAATATCAAACAGATCATCTCTAAACCACTGCCACCACCGGAAAGGCAAGCGGCAGAACGACCCCGTTCACCTGCCGCAGACAACCTCTCGAACTCAACCGACCAACTCAATACGGTCGGTGTACAACCAGATTGTTAGACAGCCACAACCTCAATGGATATGGAGTTTTATACTGCGTGCGAGATAGCTTGTGCAAATTTTTACAGCTTTTCAACAAGCTTCTCAAGGTCAAGTTTTACTCAAGAAAATGATCAAAATTTTCCAGTCTCGGCGATTTGCGGTATAGTATCTTTTATACTTCTGGATTAGCGCAGTTTTTCCTTTTGTCGATCGCACATATGGCCTTTCTGGCGGCTGAGGAGATTTTAGACCAACATCCGGTTGTTGATATGGGGTTTGTGCGATCGGCCTTAGAGGCGCGAGAACCCCCAGCAGATGAGCTTTGGGCTAGCCCATCGATTTGTGATGCGACTATACCGCCACGCCACAAAGATATCAGACTCGCTATATCTAATGCTACTTATAGTCTGTCGCTACTTATAGTCTGTCGGTTTATGATGATCGTTGCTCAATCTTGACCGTTCTATGGATATTACAGAGCAATTTGGTAAGAGAGTTAGACATTTCAGAAATCTCAGAAATCTTTCGCAAGATCAGCTTGCAGAACTATCTGAATTACACCGTACTTATATTGGCTCGGTTGAACGAGGAGAAAGAAACATAACCCTCCTTAATGCCAAGAAAATAGCTAATGCACTATCTGTGAGCCTAGCTGAACTGGTAACAGATGATGACTGAAAGAAAACTCGAACAAATTTTAGCAAGATATCAAAAGTCATTTGTTGCCAAGGTTTATGCAGAAGAAAATGAAGATCACGATCTTTTAATGGATGTGTTTGGCATTTCTCCCATAATCAAAAAAGAAAATAAGCAGTATTGGGGACGTGAGCTAGGTATGTGTTGGCAATTGTTAGTTATTGAAATATGTAAAGCATATTGCAGTGGCTTTCAGCCAGCATTTAGAGTGGGTAGCGATGAACCATGTGACCTGATTGTTGATGGATACGCGATAGATACAAAATACCGTATTGGATCAGGAGATTCTGGAACACTTAAAAAATTTAAATCTTACGGCCCACTACTTCGTACTCATAACTATGAACCAATTATCTTGATTCTCAGAGAAGATAATTTAGCCGCAGCTATTACGGCCTGTCTAGTAGGGACTTGGAAAGTTTATACTGGTGACGCTTCATTTGAATTCATACAAAGCATAAGCGGCTTTGATTTAAAATCATTTCTCACTGAAAGAGTGGGAGAATTCCCTGTAAACCGCTGAAATTATCAAGGCGTTTGTTAATGATTTCTATGTAGTCAGGTACTATTTCAACTCCAACATAACTAATGCCAAGTTCCTTTGCCGCCAGCAATGTAGTTCCTGACCCCGCAAAAGGATCGATGAGAATAGAGTCGTCCAAACGTGGCACAAATATTTCTACCAACTTTCTCATTAGGGCAATTGGTTTCACTGTGCAATGAACATTAAAATCTTCGGTTTTATCGCGTTGTATACCCTCTAGAATATTTGATTGAAAACCACCGAAATTATCTTTAGTGTAAAAAAGACCAGTACCGTACTCTAATAAAGTTTCTAGATAATTATTGACAAGTGGTTTTTGAAGCACACAAATTGCTTCCCATTCATTTCTCAGACAACTGTGCCAACCATCCCATTTCTCTGAATTTTCATATCCTTTCTTCTCCAACTGTTGCTTAATGTTGACACCTTTAGGGATGCCACTTGGTCTTTTATAAACAACAATATCTCTCGCATAGAACCCAGCACTTTCAAGTGCCACTTGTACGTGAGCAACAGTTCGCGTGCTGTTAAAAACTAAAACTGTCGCACCAGGTTTGCAGATCCGAAAAAGCTCCTCACCCCACTCGAAGCACCACTTCTCATAATCCAGAATGTTGTTACGATTCCTTTCATACCATCTTTCGTTTCTGACTCCACCAGCTAAACCGCTGCCATAGGGAATGTTCTTGACAAGCGTTTTATTTTCCTTACTATTGATTCTTTCCATACGCCTTTGAATTTCTGAGTTATCCCATTTGTGACCAATAAATTCATAGTTATAAGGTGGATCGGTGATACAGGCAGAAACGTAATTTTCTGGCAGTGACTTCATCACTTCACGACAGTCACCAATCAATACTTCATTTAAGGGAGGTTTTGTCATTTGTTGGAAAAATCACTCAACATAATACTTATAGTACGCTTTCTAGTTCTGGATTGCCGCAGTTTTGTCGTGAAAGTCGATCGCGCATATAGCCTTTCTGGCGGCTGAGGAGATTTTACACCAACGTCCGGTTATTGATAGGGGGTTTGTGCGATCGTCCTCCAACAAGCCAAGAACTCGGTAGTCCAAACTAACACGAGCCGAATAAATTGGCTGGCGCTGGCTAACCCGTTTGAACTGAAGACTATTGTGGTAGGGGTCTGAACGCCAAAGAGCATAAGCTTTGCCAGCTTGCTCTTGAACTGATGCAGGAAGCTCATCAAGTTTCTTGCGAAATGCTTTCGTGACACTTGATTTCATGGCTCAGACTTAGAGGGGAAAACGTCAGCTAAAGGAGCGATATCGCCGACAGCAATTTCTTGACGCACCATCTCAGCTATCCGATCCCACTGATCGTCAGTCGTAGATTCAAACTTAGTCTTCCATGTCCGCTCATCTTCCATTTCAGCAAGGAGACGAGCCGCGATCGCATCTTGCTCATCAGTAGGCAAAGTCTTCAACTGGGCGATCGCACGTTCAAGCAACTCAGTCATAGCTACCACACTCTGACAATGAAAACGGTATCCTATCCATTATCGTTGCTTGCAGGCAAGTTGAGCCTAGTCCTGAGTGGGCCCAAGGTGGTTGATCATGATTCGGGATTATACCAAGTTGCGATTGTTACGCGGGGATTTGTACCGACTCGTAGGGTTGGATAAGAATCTCAGCGGGAATCCCCAGTTCTTGATTCAACTTCCGAATCATCTCCAAGGTCAAGGAACGTTTACGAGATAACACCTCAGATACCCTAGCCCGACTACCGAGACATGGCTCCAGATCGCGACGAGACCATCCACGAGTTTCCATGTAATAATGAATCGCTTCGATCGGATCGGGGATTGCAATCGGAATCTGTTTCTTCTCGTAGGCTTCCACTAAGGTGCTGAGTATATCTAATCGATCGTACTCAGGAGTGTTTGGGGCGGCATTAAATAGTAACTCTATCTCTCGAAGGGCTTCCTGATAGTCGGTTTCAGTTCTAATTGGGCGCAATTCCATTTGTCGTAATCCACAGTGGAAAAGCGTATTGTACTGCGCCGTTTAACTATGTCCTCATAACAGGTTTCTTCATCCTCGCTCAGATTTTTTATAGTTTTCAGCTTTGCAAAAAGAGCAGAAAAAAATATAACAATGGTTGTCAGACGCTGTTGCCCGTCTATCACATAAAATTCTTGATTTTTTGCCTCAAAAAGAAAGTGACCAAAATAATACGGACTATCTACATTGCTTTTACTGTATTCTTCCAAGTCTGACAGAAATACATCAATCTGAGTATTCCTGTCTGTCTTCTCAACGGGGGTATCCCATGAGTACGCACGCTGATAGGATGGCACAACTATTTTGTTACCAGCCATCATTTTTCTAATCGTTGTTGATGCTTCCATAATTCAAACCACCTTTAGTTTTGAAATCAACGCTGCGATCGTTTCGATCTCGAATCGCTCCAAATCTGTCCACGTTTGAGCCAAGATTATAGGTGATATATTCATCAGACCATTGAATAATCATGCTGGCTCGACTCATGAATCCTCGTCCTCCCTTAGCTCTTCGAGTGCATCGCCTTGTTGGGCAGTTTTTCTATATCTGTATTCATCCAAAACAAGGCCATCAAAATTATGCTTTTTTGCGGTGCCATCATATTTATATCCTAGTTTTTCGTAAAATCGTCTAGCCCTATGATTTAATTCAAGTACCCAGAGGGTTATTACCTTATAGCCCATATTGGTAAGTTCACTTTCAGCAAAAATCATCAGTTCTTTTCCAATTTTCTTTCCCCAATGATCGGGCAATAGGTAAATCGCGTTTATTTCACCTATACCCATCCCATCATCGTCGCGACATGAACCAAAGGATACCCAGCCAACAATTCTATCGCTCTGATTTAATGCAAGCATTGTCCCATTTGTTGATTTCGAGAGTGCATTATGCCAATTCTTTGTTCTTTTTTCAATAGACAAGTTCAGAAGATAGGAGTCAGGAACAATTCCTTTGTAGGCGGCACGCCATGCCTCGACATGAATGCGAGCGATTTCATTCGCATCATTAATGGTTGCGTTTATAATCATAGCCTTTGTTTTGACCAACTTATAATTCTATCGCGCAAATGACTCAACTTCTATAGGCTACTCGATCTTCGTTTTAACGAACTGGGCTGATATGAACAAAATACCGCAAGTTGCTCAAGTATGTCAGGCATCTCGCTTTTCGATATCGGAGAAAACCAGGCTTAGCCTAGCATCACTCAAATCAACAGCATTAGCATTATTCAATAATTTCTTTTACAGCAGTCAAGTAACAATCGTAAGACTTTTGCTCAAAACAAACAAAGACTACCTTCTCAACAGAAGTATTACTCTCAAGAAAACCTTTAACTTCGCTGACAGCAATTCTAGATGCTAGTTTCATTGGAAAACCCAATTCTCCTGTGCTGATGGCTGGAAAAGCAATTGTTCGTATAGAGTATTTTTCAGCTAAGGCCAAGGAGTTTCGATAGCATTGAGCCAACACCAACATCATATCTTCGTTATTACTGCCCCTCACCCATAGGGGACCAACTGTATGAATAACCCACCGTGCTGGTAGGTTATAACCATTGGTAATTTTGGCTTTACCTCTAGCGCATCCCTCTAGTCGAACGCATTCTTCTCGAAGCTCATCACCCGCTGCACGGTGGATGGCAGCATCTACAGCACCACTACCCGAAAAGTATAGATCGGTAGTGTTGACGATCGCATCCACCTGTTGTTTAGTAATATCACCTTTAACGATCGCTATTCGGCTGCTAATAGAATTTTGGCTCTGCCGATCGGAGTCTACTCCCCGATCGTAATTAAGGTTATCAGTTGGATTTTCTTCTTTAATGTTAGACGAAACATCAATTGGCTCGTTCAATCCACAAGCCTCAACGCGACGAGAGATAAGATAATAGCTCAACTCCCACCACCTGCGATTGGGAAGTGTCGGTAGATTACCGACAGCAGCCTTTAATGTGAAATTAAGTTCATCCGTATTTAACCAAGAGCCATTGACGCGCCATCCCACTTGTTCGCCAAAATTGCGCCAGATTTGATAATCTGCATCCCTCATTGCATCCTTTTTCCCCCCCATATTTTCCCAAATACGCCTCTGCACGCTAAAACCGAAGCGACCGTTGCTGTATTTCACCCAGAGATTGTCGATCGTGCGTAAGTCAGAGCAGGGTAATTTTTCCATATCTTCTACTATCAGCCGACCTTCCTGTTCTCGACCAACTGCCTGAAGTATGACAGATTTAGTTTCGCGATCGGCTTCTTTCCAATTTCCTGCTGCTAGTAAATCCCGTAACTGCGTATAGCCTACTCCTCGTTCAGAACTGAGGTCATCAGTTGGATTTTCTAGCTTGATGTTGGACAAAACATCAGTTTGCTCGTCCAATCCACAAGCTTCGAGGCGAGAAAAGAAAGCCAACCCAAAACCTACCATCCCTCGCCCTAATCCTACAGGTAAATGTCCCTCTGGAGCGTTTAAGGAGAAAGTGAGATCAAACCAAGAAAGCCAGTTTAGCTCCACACGCCAACCTATACGATCGACGAAATGACAATATGTTGTGTAATCTGCGTCGGGTTTCCCACCAATACTTTGCCAGATGCGCTGCTGCACGCTAAAGCCGAAATGTCCTTTACTGTACTTTACCCATAGTCGATCGATAGTGCGGAGATCCAAACAAGGAAACTTCTCCATTTCTTCTTTACTGAGCCAGTCTTTAGTCTCTTTACGAAATACCTTGAGCATCAAATCTCTAGTTTCCTCATCAGCCTCTTGCCATTTTTCAGTAGCTAGTAGATCCCGGAACCGAGAGTAGTCTATTCCACACTCAGAACTAAGATCGTCGGAAAGTATCGTTTCCGTTGGTAATGAGTTAATGTCGGAACTAACACCTGTTAACGCTATTGGTAGTGCTGGCGTTAAAGATATTGTCGATATAGCATTGAGCGCTAACAACGCTTCATCAGCCGATTGGTAACGCTGACGAAAGTCGTAGCGCACCATCTTATCTAAAACATCAGCAAACTCAGAACTAATTTGTACAAAATTGCGCCAAACAATTTCGCAAGTTCTGGGATCTTCCGGTAATTTCCTGGGACTTATCCCCGTGATAGCTTGGATACCAATGATTCCCACAGCAAAAATATCGCTGCAAAAACGCGGCTTACCTGCCATCTGTTCGTTTGGCATATATCCTGGTGAACCAACAGCAATAGTTAAGCTAGTCTCACCTTCCGAATTAATCACCTGAGAACTGAATTGTTTGACCGCACCAAAATCAATCAGAACCACCTTTCCATC
Organism: Argonema galeatum A003/A1; assembly: GCF_023333595.1. Classification (GTDB taxonomy): domain Bacteria; phylum Cyanobacteriota; class Cyanobacteriia; order Cyanobacteriales; family Aerosakkonemataceae; genus Argonema; species Argonema galeatum. The sequence continues at coordinate 626,022 of NZ_JAIQZM010000001.1, read as the reverse complement.
TTGCCTGCGCCGAATTAAATTAGAAGGTTTGATATCTCGATGAATTACATTTTGTTGATGGACAAACACTAAAATTTCCACAAGCTCGCGCAACAGAATAATAACTTGAGCTTCATTTAATTGCTGACCCGCTGACAATTCCTGCTTAAGTTCGTGTCCTTCAACGAATTCTTGAACTAAATAAAATTCTTGTTCTTCTTCAAAGTGGGCAAAAAGTCGCGGAATGCGATCGTGATTTCCCAACTGATATAAAACTTCTGCTTCCCGATTAAACAACCGCCTTGCCGCCTGCAAAGCCGATGGATTGTCGGCAGTTTTCGGCTTCAGTTGCTTGACAACGCACTGAGGATTGCCGGGTAGATGCCTATCCACCGCTACGAAGGTAGTACCGAAACCTCCTCCTCCCAAGTGACTGATAATTTGGTAGCGCCCACCCAGTGTTTTCTCCAGCATCAGATTGCCGCAGCGCCGTGACGCTGTTACTCGAATCGTTGGTTGATATCAATTTTGGCACAAATGCTGAGCCTACTCGGTAGTCTAAGGCAACAAAACAGGCAATCTCCCGACTCTGCCGCCTACCTGGATTAGTATAGATACTTAGTTTAAGGAGGATGGAGTGCGATCGCATTTGCTCAAAGAGTGCGATCGCATGATCGATTTTAACCACTGGCTATACAATAACTCAAATCAACAGTATTACCATTATTCAATAATTTCTTTGACAGCATTCAAGTAGTGATTGTAATATTTTTCCTCCAAACAAACAAAAACCACCTTCTCAACCGAACTATTCTTCTCAAGAAAACCTTTAACTTCACGGACAGCAATTCTAGCGGCTATTCCCCTTGGAAAACCCAACAGTCCTCTGCTGATGGCTGGAAAAGCGATCGTTTTTATCGAGTATTCTTCAGCCAAAGCCAAGCTGTTCCGATAGCATTCAGCCACGGCTAACATCCGATCCTCATTATTATTACCCTTCTGCCAGAGGGGCGCAACTGTATGAATGACCCACCGTGCTGGGAGGTTATAACCACTGGTAATTTTAGCTTCACTTCTAGAAGACCGATTTAGTCGATCGCATTCTTCTCGAAGCTCATCACCCGCTGCACGGTGAATAGCAGCATCTACAACACCACTACCCGAAAAGTATGGATCGGTAGTGTTGACGATCGCATCCACCCGTTGTTTAGTAATATCACCTTTAATAATTGATATTCGATTCCAAATAGAGCTTTTGCTAGATTTAGACAAGTCTGCCGATCGCTCATAACTGAGGTCATCAATTGCACTTTCTGGCTTAATATTGGCTAAAACATTAGCTGGTTGTGAGTTAATGTTATAATCTTCACCTTTTACTTCAATTCCATCTACAATTGGCAAAGGCAGGCGATCGGCAATTTTTACCAAAATCCAATCTTCTAACGCTGACTGCAATTCGTCTCGGCATTCTTCCAGAGTAGAACCATTAGCCCAAACTCCTTCAAACCCTGGAATTTCCCCAGAGAAGCTGCCATCAGCGCTGAGGATTTCGTATTTAGCTAGGCGCATCGCCGCTTGTATGTAATTTGTTAACATTTTGTGTTATTAAAAAAATCACTGGTACAATATTGGGGGCCGGTGCGATCGCTTTTTTCACGCACAATTGCATAACCGATTAGTCATCTTTTCTCTCTTCTATCTCCTCTCTCAGTAGAATACTGCCTTCAGAAGTCAATTCCCATCTGTCACGAGGCGATCCTATTTCTACATATCGTTTGAGTAAGCCATCAGCAGCTAGCTTTTTTAATACCACCATCATATCAGGTTCTCTCGGAACATCTCGTCGGGAGAGTGCGATCGCATTTAGTAAAAAAGTGCGATATGCCTACGGCATATCGCATTTGGTTGTAGGACTGGTACGCGAGAGTATGTTGCAAATCAGTAGCCCAAAGTCAATAACATTATTTCTTCCAAGCTAGTTGTTGTATCTGGATTCAATTCACCCAGTTTTCTTTGCAATCGAGTTTTATCGAGAACGCGCATTTGATAGCATAAGGCAACTGAATCCCGATTTAATCCAGCTTCACCGCTAAGAATCAGCAAACAGGTTGGTAGAGAAGCACGACGCAGGTTTGTTGTTAGTGGAATAGCGAGGACTGTAGTTGTAAATTGAGAAATAATATCGTTTTGAAAAATAATTACAGGTCTGATCCCTGCTTGTTCAGAACCTTGGGTTGGATTTAGGTCTGCAATCCATACTTCACCTCGCTTGACGGTAATTGTCAATCTGAGTTCCTCAACATTTCTGCGTATTCGTCCATTCCTTCTTCAGCAAATACTCGATCTTTTTCTGCAAATTCACTGTATAGCAATGCTAGTTTACTTTCATTTTCCCGCAAGCTAGCACGTCGGGCGTGAAACTTGACAAAAGCGATATAATCTGCAACTTGCCTAAGTTGTTCTTCATTGAGCTTTTCTAACTCTTCGCTGATTATTTCTTTGATTTCTATCATCTTTGAGACTCCAAATTATTCTATAACTGCCTAATCTTTTTTACTTCTCTCCCAATTGCTTTACCATCTCGTCAATCTTATCAGCTTGTTGTGTATTGCTTTGTTTTTTAAATAATTCCTTAGCTTTTTTAAGAGTTTCTACTGCCTTTTTTCGCTGACCTTGATCGTACAGAGCCAACCCCAAATTCTTGTGAGTCACTGGGTTGTTAGAATTGATACGGATGGCTTCATAATATGCAGCAATTGCTCCTGCAAGCTGATTTTGATCTTTCAACGCATCTCCTAAGTTCGAGTAAGCACGCTCATAGTTGGGATCAAGGCGAGCTGCTTCCCGGTAATTAGTAATTGCCGCCGCTATGTCGCCTTGCTTTGCCAAAGCTATTCCGAAATTATTATGAGTTCTTGCATCGGGAGCGATACTAATAGCTTCCTTGTACTCCTCAATCGCATCAGGTATTTTGCCTTGCTGGTGGAAAGCATACCCCAAGTTTGAGTGAGCTGTGGCATCCTTGGGATCGATCTCAATTGCTTTTTTGTACTCATTAATTGCATCGTCTACCTTGCCTTTATTATGCAGAGCTATCCCTAAGTTGCGATGTTGAGCCGCCTTGTCGGGATTATCGGGTTCGATACGAATCGCTTCCTTATACGCAGCAATCGCATCATCGAATTTCCCTTGGTTATGCAGAGTAATTCCCAAGCTAGAGTGAGCCTCTGCATACTGAGAATTGAGGCGAATTGCTTCTTTGTAAGCAACAACCGCTTCATCTAGTGTGCCTTGAGCGAATAGATCATCGCCCAAGCTATAGTAATATTTAGCATTTTTAGGGTCTAGCTCTATAGCCGTTTGATAAAAAGATATTGCACTTTCTAACTTGTTTTTGCCTTGAGCTTTCAGAGCATCTGCATAATCCTTATACATCTTTGGATGATTTGTATCATAGATAAGACTGGTTTTCTTGTAAGTATTAATAGCTTGGTCAAATTTGCCTTGATTATACAAAACCAGCCCTAAGCCATGATAAGCTTCTTGCTGGTCTTCGTCTATGTCAATAGATTTATCATAGGCTGCCATCGCTTCATCTAGCTCTGGCGGCTTTCGTTCATAAAAAATAATTCCTTGATAAAAATAACTAATAGCGCGTTTTGGGTTTATCTTAATAGCTCTTGATAGAGATTGAATGGCTCCTTTATCTTCCTTATAAGAGTCCATTTGAGCTAAAGCTAACCCTACCAATGCAGGTTCCAGATTGGGGTCAATTTCCAGAGCTTTTTTGTGAGCATCTAAAGCTTTAGTTATATCTCTTAATCTTCTTTTAGCTTCTCCTAAATTAGTCCATGCAGCCGCGTCATTTTTATTTTTAGTTACGGCTTCTTCATAAGCGGTCATTTTATTATTTATCCTTGTTTTTTCGTTTTCATCTAAACTAGGATTTTGGTATAAGTTCATATTTGGGTCGTCGATCAAATAAGCTTCTTCAATACTTTGGCAATCAATAAAAACTACCAGGCAGAATTGTTCAAAAATTCCACCCACACCAGGAACTTTAGCCAATTGTTTTCCAAAAGGTTTCACTAGCAGACCTAATACAGTGGTTACTACAATAAAAACAAGAGTCGAGGCAACCATTATGGCAGTGGGTTTGAACCAGCGTTGAGTGGTGACCGCTCTGAGATCCACCCGTATTTTTGGGAATTTCATAACGAACAGATTCTTGCTACTGAGTATTTACATTAGAGTATAGACAAATTCTCCAGGTATAGGGTCACTGGCAAGTATCTCTTCTGCCCCCCTTTACTCCCACCCCAACAGCCAAAATTGTCCCCTTCTATGGCAACCTGAGAAACAGAGAAGAACCGAAAAAGTAAAAAACAGGTTATGCAAACTCTACCCAACCCAACCCTGAAGAGTCAACCCACCTTCGACACCACCATCAACCGGCGCAAAACCCGCCCCGTTAAGGTGGGAAACGTCACGATCGGCGGTGGCTACCCGGTCGTGGTACAATCGATGATCAACGAAGACACCCTCGACATCGAAGGATCGGTGGCCGGAATTCGTCGCTTGCACGAGATTGGCTGCGAAATTGTCCGCGTTACTGTGCCAAGTCTCGGACACGCCAAAGCATTAGCGGAAATCAAACAGAAATTGCTTGAAACTTACCAATATGTGCCGCTAGTTGCCGATGTGCATCACAACGGCATGAAAATTGCGCTGGAAGTTGCCAAATATGTCGATAAAGTGCGGATTAATCCGGGATTGTATGTATTTGAAAAACCGAAATCGGAGCGAACCGAATTCACTCAATCTGAAATTGACGAAATTGGTGAAAAAATCCGCGAAACTTTAGAACCTCTGGTCGTTTCCCTGCGCGATCAAGGTAAAGCCATGCGAATCGGCGTCAATCACGGTTCTCTCGCTGAAAGAATGCTTTTTACCTACGGCGATACTCCTGAAGGTATGGTAGAGTCTGCGATCGAATTTATTCGCATCTGCGAATCTCTCGACTTCCGCAACTTGGTTATCTCCATGAAAGCCTCGCGAGTCCCCGTAATGCTAGCAGCATATCGCCTCATGGCACAACGGATGGATGAACTGGGTATGGATTACCCACTGCATTTGGGCGTCACGGAAGCTGGAGATGGCGAATACGGTCGCATCAAATCTACTGCTGGAATTGCTACACTTTTAGCAGACGGCATTGGCGATACCATCCGGGTTTCCCTCACGGAAGCCCCGGAAAAAGAAATTCCCGTCTGCTATAGTATTCTGCAAGCTCTGGGATTGCGGAAAACAATGGTGGAATATGTCGCCTGCCCCTCATGCGGTCGCACATTATTTAACCTAGAAGAAGTTCTCCACCAGGTACGGGAAGCTACCAAACATCTCACGGGGTTAGACATAGCAGTAATGGGTTGCATTGTCAACGGCCCTGGAGAAATGGCGGATGCCGACTACGGTTATGTCGGCAAACAACCAGGTTATATTTCCCTGTATCGCGGCAGAGAAGAAATTAAAAAAGTACCAGAGTCTCAAGGTGTTGAGGAGTTAATCAACTTAATCAAAGCAGACGATCGCTGGATCGATCCTTAAGAAATGTTCGATGTTGAATTTGGTTAAGCACAATAGTGGTATGTACTGAACTTTTCCACAAAAAGCTTGTGTTAAATTGGGCTTACTCCCATTGCAGTTTTTCCCTTCCGGCTCAGTAGAGTAATGATGGACATAACAAAACGCGGACTCATTTTAGGTGCAACAGCCGCAGTACTAACGACTGTGGCAGTAACCGGCGCTGGTATTCACCTGTCAAGTCAAGCTTTCTTTCGCGATAGTCCGAAAGAGATCGTGGATGAAGTCTGGCAAATAGTCGATCGCAACTACGTGGATGGCACGTTCAACCAGGTTGATTGGCAGAAAGTCCGGAACGAGTATCTGAGCCGGAATTACACCAGCAAAGAAGAAGCTTACAAGGCTATCCGGGAAATGCTCAAGAAACTGGGCGATCCTTACACCCGGTTTATGGACCCCGAAGAGTTCAAGAGTATGCAAATCGACACCTCCGGGGAACTTACAGGTGTCGGTATCCAGCTTTCCCAAGATGAAGAAAGCAAAAAACTCGTTGTCATCGCGCCAATTGAAGGTACACCAGCTGCTAAAGCAGGCGTTCTTTCCAAGGATATCATCCTGAAGATAGATGGCAAGAGTACCGAAGGAATGGAAGTCAGCGATGCAGTCAACTTGATCCGAGGCCCAGTGGGTACAGAAGTGAGGCTGACTATATTGCGGAACAACCAGCAAAAAATGTTTACGCTCAAACGCGATCGCATCGAAATCCATCCAGTCCGCTACAGTCGCAGCCAAGATATCCCCGGAGGTGTTGGCTACATTCGCCTGAACCAGTTCAGCGCCAACGCAGCAGGAGAAATGCGTACAGCAATTCAAGCTTTAGAAAAGCAGGGAGTCTCTGGCTACGTTTTGGATCTGCGTTCTAACCCAGGGGGACTCCTCTACGCCAGCATCGACATCGCCAGGATGTGGATCAAAGATGGGGGCATTGTCTCAACGGTAGACCGCCAGGGAGTAAGCGATCGCCAGAAAGCAAACAACAGACAACTCAGCGATAAACCCTTAGTCGTTTTGGTCGATGGCGGATCGGCAAGCGCCAGCGAAATTCTATCAGGGGCCCTGCAAGATAACGGGCGCGGTGTCCTAGTCGGCACAAAAACCTTCGGCAAAGGCTTAGTGCAATCGGTGCGGGGACTGGGCGATGGTTCGGGAATGGCGGTAACGATCGCCAAATACTACACCCCCAGCGGTCGCGATATCAACCACGCCGGGATTATCCCCGATGTGACGATCGAACTCAACGATACCCAACGCCAGGAGTTAGGCCGCAATCGCGACGAAATTGGCACCAAAGCAGACCCGCAATACGCCAAAGGTCTGGAAGCCTTGCAGCAGCAAATTGCCAAACGAGGCGGCAGACCACAAGCGTCAGCTCGGTAATTAACTCAAGTTGCTAGTTACTTGCTTTCCGGGTATGTAGTTGCGCTTTAGCGCTCTTATCCCAGTTGTAATAAGAGCGCTAAAGCGCAACAACGTACCTAATACCAGCCTCAACTATATAACTAGCAACTTGCGTTAATTAGAAAATTTTTGAGTTGTGAGGAATGAATTCATTCCTCATAATTTCAAAGAATCGTCAAATAAGTATCCACAGATTCTGAAGGCAACACTCGCAAGGTTTGTTTTTGCAAATCCGGTTCCAAACCCAATGCTTCCAAGGGAATTACTCCTAGCAACGCATCTCGTCCCCCCGGTAGCTCCAAACACTCAAAAGTTCCTTCCCGCCCACACATAGAAATGGTGGCATCTCGAAATATTTTAGCCTTACTGATTCCCACAGCAGTAGAAACATCTACTTCTTTAAGTAATTCTAATCCCAGTTGAGCAATAATCTCTGGTGGTAGGCATAGGGTTGTTGCCCCTGTGTCTACCAGAACATTTTTCAAGGTGACAGAACGAATTTCTTCTAGAGAAATAACGCCACGAGTTGCCAAAATTTGGTCGGCACGATTGATAATCGTGAGAGTGGTGAAAACTTTACCCATAGTTGTTGTGTTATCGCGCATAATCGAATACATGGTAAATTGGAGCAACCTCTACTATTTTACCGATCTAAAGAGAAATATCAAACTCACTTGATGCCGATCGCCTCAACTTAGCCCCGTTCAACTATCCACACCAACAATGCCAAAATCTGCTCGACAGGCGGGAGGGGATAATCAGTCAGATCGATCGTTGCTGTTGTCCCCTCCAGCTTAAGAAAGCGCCATTGAGTACCGCTGCTGATACAGCCATAAATAGTTGAAATTGAATTTTGTGCTGCTTCATTAAAACGCTGTGCTGCAACCATTTCAGCAAGGCATTGACCAAGACCTTCATTAAGATCTGCTTTCTTCGCTTCAAGAATTACGATCGCAGGAGCTTCAATAATCAATTGTTCAGGCGAACGACTAATTAAAAAATCCACATACCCGGTGAGATCGCAAGTTGGGTCAACATTGAATTCTCGTCCCGAAAATAGACTGATTTGGCGGTTTTGAATGCGTCGGACTTCTTGAAGGACTGGGTAAACAATAGCCTCAGATCTGGCTTTTTCTGAACCGACTGCAATAGTCCAAGGCAAATCTTCTAGCTCGCTCGTTAATCTGGGGCTAGGATTAATTGGTTGAACAGAAGGAAACAAACAAGTTCCCTCCACGATGGTTAACTGAAAATCTTTTTTAGCTTTTGTAAGTGTGAATTGGTTATAGGACATAATTCGGCTCCATAAAATAGCAAGCACTCTCAAAAAATGTCACCAAATGCAATATAAGTAAGAATTTAGCAATAAAAATTATTTTAAGTTAATAAAGTTAAATATTTATTTTAAACCCAAATCAAATTTTTATGACAGTGTGTTAAATAGGGGTTAACTTATGACTAAATACAAGGTAAGTTTTCAAATAGGTGAGTTAATCCAGACAAAGTAACCTCAACCTACTAAACGATTTCTATCAAAATCTACACCATAGCTCGTAGGGGGAGTTGAGCGAAAATTTTGCTTATCTAACCTGTACGCCGATCGAACTCACCAGTACTACCCGAAAAACATTTGCAAACACTGTCATAAGCGGCAGCTGCACCAGATGCAAATCCTACAGCTAGCCGTAAAGGAGGATTTATGAACGAAAAAGTCGTTTCCAGTTTCCGTAATGTAGCGATCGTAGGCCCGTATCTGAGCGGCAAAACAACATTGCTAGAAAGCATATTGTTCGTCACAGGTGCGATTACACGCAAAGGCAGCATCAAAGATAAAAACACAATTGGAGATAGCGCCCCAGAAGCACGCGATCGCCAAATGAGCGTAGAAGTAACAGCCGCCAGCACCGAATACAGCGACGTGCGTTTCACATTTCTCGATTGTCCCGGATCGGTTGAATTTGCCCAAGAAACTTATAACGCCCTAATTGGCGTGGATGCGGCGGTTGTAGTTTGCGAACCAGTAAGCGATCGCGTCCTCACCCTCGCCCCCCTATTTAAATTCCTCGACGACTGGGAAATTCCCCACCTAGTCTTCATCAACAAAATGGATCGGGCCAACAGCAACTTCATGGACGTACTCCACGCCCTCAAATCCGTCTCCAGTCGTCCCTTAATACCGCACCAATATCCGATCGGCCAAGGAGAAAACCTCAGCGGCTTTATCGATTTAGTCACCGAACAAGCTTACCATTACCACCCAGGCGCCCCAGCCGACCCCATACCATTCCCCGACGAACTCCGAGAACAGGAACACGCAGCGCGGGCAGAAATGTTAGAAGAGTTGGCAAACTTTGACGACCATCTCTTGGAAGAACTCCTAGAAGAAATCGACCCACCCCAAGACGAAATCATCCAAGACCTCAAAATGGAATTGGGGGCAGACTTAATTGTCCCAGTATTCCTGGGAATTGCCGAACGAGATTTCGGCGTCCGACCCCTACTAGAAGCCCTGCTGCGCGAAGCACCCACCCCAGAAACAACATTCCAGCACCGGGGAATTGCCCTCCACGCCGATGCACCCCTGGCGCAAGTCCTGAAAACCTACTTCACCCCCCAAGGCGGCAAACTATCCCTCGTGCGAGTTTGGCAAGGCACCGTCACAGATGGCGCGGTCCTCAACGGCGTGCGTGCAGGTGGCATTTATCGCCTCACAGGTCAACAACAAAACAGCCTGCAAGAAGCCAAAGCCGGTGAAATTGTAGCCGTGGGACGTTTGGAGGGCATAAAAACGGGCGATACCCTATCGACAAACAGCGGACAACCGGCGTCAGAACTACCCAAAGCGGAACAACTGACGCCGGTTTATGCTTTGGCGGTGACTGCGGAAAAGCGCAACGATGAAGTTAAGCTCAGCAGTGCCTTCGCCAAACTGATCGAAGAAGACCCATCTTTGGCTTGGGAACAACATGGCGACACCCGCGAAGTCATCCTGTGGGGTCAGGGAGAAATTCACCTGCAAGTAGCGCTAGACCGACTGCGCCGCAAGTATAACCTGCCGATGGCCACCCACCTGCCCCAAGTTGCCTACAAAGAAACCATCCGCAAACCTGTCTCCTCCATTCACGGACGCTACAAGCACCAAAGCGGCGGACACGGGCAATTTGGCGATGTTTATCTGGACATCAAACCTTTGTCTCGCGGGGAAGGCTTCAACTTCAATGAAAAGATTGTGGGCGGAGTGGTTCCACGTCAGTACATCCCTGGCGTGGAAATTGGTGTGCGGGAGTCTCTAGCGCATGGCCCCTTGGGTTTCCCCGTGGTCGATGTAGCCGTGACGCTTATTAATGGTTCTTACCACAATGTAGATAGTTCGGAACAAGCGTTCAAGCAGGCGGCGCGTCTGGCGATGCAGGAAGGAATGCCAAAGTGCGAACCTACTTTGCTGGAACCAATTACGGCAATTGATATATCAACTCCGAAAGAATTTACTTCTAAGGTGTTGCAATTGCTGACTGGGCGACGCGGGCAGATTTTGGGCTATGAAGGGCGGTCTGATTGGAATGGTTGGGATAAGGTTACTGCTTATTTGCCGCAAGCGGAAATGCGCGACTTTATTGTAGAGTTGCGAAGTCTCACAATGGGTGTCGGCTTCTTCAACTGGAAGTACGATCATCTCCAAGAAGTGCCGGACAAGCTAGCAGAAAAGGTAGTAGCAACCAACGGTAACGGTAAGACCAACGGTCATCGCTAATCGGATTTTAGATTTGATAGCATGGCCGGGTATGTTGTTGCGCTTCAGCGCTCTTATCCCAGCTGTAACAAAAGCGCTAAAGCGCAACAACGTACCAAAGAGAGTCACCAATCTTATAACTAGCAACTTGGGTTACCTATCCTTAACCAAGGGTGTGTATCTTGGTAATCAGATAGTGCAGAGAAACCCGGTTTTTCCAAGAAACCGGGTTTCTGGGGTGTACTTCATGCAACTGATCGATTTGGATAATCTTCATCTCTGAGCATAAAGGTAATTTAATGTCATTTATTGTCTCGCTTTTGATTACTCTGATATCGGTTCTAGTATTCCTCACTGGTGGAGGTGTTGTCAGCGAACGAAATCGCTTGGCGATTCGCGGCATTGCTTTGTTGATTGGGGGTATTGCTGCATTTGCATCCCTCTCCAAACTTTTCACGGTCGTCCCAGCTGGTAATGTCGGTGTCGTAGATTCGTTAGGACAAGTTTCTGAAACCTCCCTCAATCCCGGCGTTCACTTTGTAAGTCCCTTTACCAAAATTGTAAAATTCTCCACTCGGCTGAGGAATGTTCAAGAAACCATAGAGGCTACATCCCAAGAAGGATTAGCTTTCAATACCAATGTCAGTCTTCAGTATAGGCTGGAACCGCAAAAAGCTGCGTCAATTTACAAAAATATTGGCATCGATGAAACAGAAATTGTCATTGCCAGATTTCGTTCTGTCGTCCGTGAAATTACTGCTAACTACCCAGCTGAGGCCATTTACTCTCGTAAACGCCTAGAGATAGCAAATCAGATCCGCCAACGGTTAAGTAAACAGTTAACTCCTCTTGGTTTTGTCGTCGAAGAAGCTTTGTTGAGAGAACTGCAAATCCCTGAAAAGATCCAGTCAGCAATTCAGGAAAAGCTACAGGCTGAACAGGAAAACCAGCGAATGGCATTTGTCCTGAAAAAAGAACGCCAAGAGGCAGATCGCAAGCGCATCGAAGCCAAAGGTATCTCTGATTCTCAAAAGATTATTTCTCAAGGTCTTAATGATAAAATACTCCAATTGAGAAGCATTGAAGCTACTGAGAAACTCGCGAGTTCCTCTAATTCCAAAGTTATCATGCTCGGTGCTGGAAAAGGGGGAATGCCGATGCTTTTACAGGATACACAAACTTCAAAACCTTAGTTGCTGAACTGTTTTTTAGGTGAATATGGATAACTCACAAACTTGGTATATTGTCAAGCGCAATGACGGTCACTGCGATATCATTCCCAGTCATCAAGTTGAAGGGAAGGAAGATACAAACATTGTAGAACAGTGGGGGCCGATCGCTTCGCAACAGGATGCTCTAGCACGTCGCGTCGGCTTAATTCGCGCCGGAAAATGCCACCCTGTTTAGATAATTAGGAACGGGGCGTAAGGTTTGGGGCTTGGAAAACAATCTCCTGCTCCAAACCAAGAGCCATTTGTCAGCAATTCCGAACGTAAATACTTGACAATTTTAACATTTTTTGTAATAATTACTAACATCTTAATAAGTTAGCAATAAATTCTCCTAACCAAGATGAAAGGTATCACTAAAAATGTTTATTATATTAAGCAGCTAGAATTATTTCATCCATTCAAATTTACCTTTGAAAGGTTTAATTTTACATTTGTAGATTTATTTGCAGGGATAGGAGGATTTAGAATAGCTTTGTCAGAATTGGGGGGAAAATGCTTAGGCTATTCCGAAATTGACAAAGCAGCTATCAAAGTCTATGAAAGAAATTTTATTACTGATTCCAATAGCGCGGATATAAGTTTAGGAGATATTCGCAATATTGATAAATTTCCGTTTTCAGTAGATGTAGTAGTTGGTGGAGTTCCTTGTCAGCCTTGGTCTGTAGCTGGTAAGCTTAAAGGTTTCGACGATCCCAGAGGCGAACTTTGGTTCGATACAATTAGAGTTGTGAAAATAAATCAGCCAAAAGTTTTTATATTTGAAAATGTAAAAGGTTTAATAGAGCCTTTAAATAAAAAAAGCTTTGAATATTTAGTGCGAAGTTTTCAAGAAATAGGTTATTGTGTAAAATGGCGTTTACTAAACTCCTATGATTTTGGACTTCCACAAAATCGTGAAAGAGTTTTTCTAGTAGGAATAAGAAAGGATTTAGAGAGTCAGCAAGAATTTAGTTTTCCCGAACCATTGGAGATTAAACCCAAACTCTATAGTTTTATTGATGGTGTGAAAGATTGCAGTAATTTTAATAAAACCAAAGTTGCTCCCCAGATTTTATTTGGAGATAAAATTCCCCATTCTAGAAATCGTTTTCAGAAAGATGATGAATTAAATGATTTTTTCATCTTTTGCGATACCAGAGATGGTCACAGCACCATTCATTCCTGGGATATTATCAGGACTACCAAAAGAGAAAAACTGATTTGTCATACCATCCTGAAAAATAGGAGAAAGAAAAAATATGGCTCAAAAGATGGAAATCCTTTATCTTTTGAAGATTTGGCAGAGTTAATACCCAACCTCAAAAAAGAAGAACTGGATCGGCTGATCAAAAAAAATATCGTTCGTTATGTGGAAAACCAAGGATATGAGTTTGTCAATTCTAAAAATTTAACAGGTATCAATGGAGTTTATAGAATTTTTTTGCCGCATTCAGATATAATTCCTACCTTGACAGCAACAGGGAATAAAGATTACGTTGCGAAGATTTCTCTAGAAGGATGTCAAGATCCTAGTGAATATAAGCAGAAGTTTATTAGGAAAATTTATAAAAAAAAGAAGTTTAAACCTATTTCTGCTAAAGACGCCGGGAAGTTGCAAGGGTTTCCCGATAGGTTTATAATGGCTGAAGATGAAGATGTTGCCAAAAAACAATTTGGGAATGCTGTTCCAGTACCCGTTGTTTACCATTTGATGAAATCATTATTAGACCAGGTTGACTATGACACTCATAGCGACAGAATATAATACAATTTTGAGTATTAACCATGAAAACACGACAATTAGGACAAAGCGGACTCACTGTTTCCGCGATCGGCTTAGGTTGTATGGGAATGTCCGATTTCTACAGCAACCGCGACGATACCGAATCAATTGCTACAATTCATAGAGCGTTGGAGTTGGGGATAACCTTACTCGACACCGCCGATATGTATGGGCCATTCAAGAACGAAGAACTGGTGGGAAAAGCGATCGGCGATCGCCGCGATCGCGTAATTATAGCTACCAAATTCGGCATCGTTCGCGGTGAAGACGCCGCCTTTCGCGGTATCAATGGCAAACCGGAATATGTCCGCAGCGCCTGCGAAGCGAGCTTGCGGCGTCTTGGCGTAGAAGCGATCGACCTTTATTACCAACACCGAATCGATCCGAATACACCGATCGAAGAAACCGTCGGCGCAATGGCTGAACTGGTAAAAGAAGGCAAAGTTCGCTACTTAGGACTTTCCGAAGCCGGATCGGAAACCTTACGTCGCGCTTGCGCCGTACATCCCATCACCGCATTGCAAAGCGAATATTCCCTGTGGAGTCGCGATCCAGAAGACGAAATTCTCAGCACCTGTAGAGAACTAGGTATTGGTTTCGTCGCCTACAGTCCCCTGGGAAGAGGATTTCTCACAGGACAAATCAAAACCTTCGACGACCTCGCACCCGATGATTATCGCCGCCAAACACCCCGCTTTCAAGGAGAGAACTTTCAGAAAAACCTCGAACTGGTGCAGCGTATTGACGAAATAGCCCAAGAAAAAGGTTGTCTTCCGGCGCAGTTGGCTTTAGCTTGGGTACTCGCGCAGGGTGAAGATATCGTTCCCATTCCCGGTACCAAGCGACGCAAATATTTGGAGGAAAATGTAGCCTCTGTCGAAGTGAAATTGACACCAGAAGACCTCCAGCGCATCGACGAAATAGCACCACTAGGCGTCGCCGCTGGATTGCGCTATCCCGAAACAATGATGAATGCGGTGAACCGCTGATAGTAGAAATTGACACTCCCACCCCTTTAGGGGTGGGGATTCTTAAGTGACTATGACGATATCAGAGAACTCAAACCCCGTGACGAGAAAAATATTAACTGGACTGAATCCAGAAGCCTACGAACACCCGTTCGATCGCAAAGCCTTAGCCTCTTTAAAAAAGATGCCCGGTGTTGACCCACTGCTCAATAAAATTAACGAATACGGGATCGATCGCCTACTCCGATTGCAAAGCCTTGGCAGTCAAATCAGAGTCACGCCCCGAAATTTTCCCCAACTGCATGAAGCACTTGTAGAAACTTGTCAAATTCTTGATGTTACCCCACTGACCGAATTGTATCTATTTCGAGGTACAGGTTACATTCAAACCTACGCCGTTGGAGTGGAAAAACCCATTATCGGTATCAATCTAGAGGGGATGGAATGGCTAGATACAGATGAATTACTTTACATCTTGGGACACGAAGTAGCCCACATAAAAAGTCGGCATATAATTTACCACCAAACCGCGATCGTTATGCCAACTTTGAAAAATTTATTGAGCAATACCACACTGGGATTAGGTGGCTTGGTAGCTGGTGGCATAGAACTGGCTTTGTATAATTGGCTGATGATGGCAAAGTTTACATCCGATCGGGCCGGTTTGCTAGCTTGTCAAGATATTAATGTAGCAACGACTGCATTAATTAAACTCGCAGGTTTGCCTTCCGAGTACTTGACTGATGCTGTAATTGAAGATTTCCTTGCCCAAGCTAGCGAGTTTTCATCCAATAGCTTTGATAGTCTCGATCGGGTCACCAAAATATTGAGCTATACAGAACATTGGCGTTCCTGGTCAGTCATGCGAATTGCCGAGTTATTGAAATGGGTTGATTCAGGAGAATATGAGAATCTAATTCAACAGAAAAACTTAAACAAACCGGAAACACCAGAAGAACCAGAAGAACCAGAAAAGTGGAATTTTTTGACTTCTTGGTGACAAATCGATTTTGGATATTGGATTTAGGATTAGAAGAAAAACAAGCGAATGTATTCATATCATCTCCGGCAGCAACGGTTGCCTAAAAAACTCCTTTTCTTTTTCTTATCGGCGTTCATCTGCGTTCATCTGTCTACATCTGCGGTAAAAATTTAACCAACGATGAAAACAGAGAATTTGACGATAATCTAAAATTCAAAATCCAAAATCGGTTGACTATTCTGCCACTGTCCCTGAATTCGCTCAGCGATAAACGGACGAACGATAAATTTTGGCGGTCGTCCGTCCTTAACATCAATTCGTAAAAATGAGTAAGGTCGTCGCTTTTCCAAACCTTGTCCGCTGCGACCCACAAAAAGCAGAGATTCCGCTACCTTTCGAGTGTAACTGCCCTTAGCGTCCTCAAAAGTCTCCATTAATTCTGGCCCCTCAATGCGCTGACGACGGAGGCTGTAACCGCTACCACCGCATACGATCCAGTTGAGATTAGAATCGGCGTGTCCGGTGTCGCCAGTCCGAAGATATTCCAAACAGTGAGCGTGACCGTTTAGAATTAGATCGACTAACGGACGACCTTCTGTCAGGGAACCGACTGCTGATGATACGGCATCCAATACTTGGCGGAGGCGGAGGCGAACTGCCAAAGTTTGCGACTGGTGCCATTTTGTCGCCTCGGTTACGTAGGGAGGATGGTGGAAATAAATCACTCGTCCGCGCACTTCTTTTGTGTGCCAAGATTCGATCAGCTTTTGTTTGAGCCAATCAAGTTGTTCAAAGTCTGTGACGGTTGTTTCGTTGGATTCCAGTTGTTTGTCGATGTCAAGCTTTAACTCTTCGATTTGCTCCAATTTGGCGTGCAAATCGTTCATCTGTTCGGCTTCTTCGGGTGAGTCTGGATTAAAAGTGGCAGAGGTTTCCAGGATTTGCTCTTTTTCTTGTTCGAGTTGGTTGCGACGTTTTTCCAATTCGCGGCGAAACGCTTTTCCCTTGCGAGTTGCGGGGAGTGGTGGTGGCGCGTTAAAGGTATTTGAGTCCAGCGCGAAAAAGTCAATACCGCCGCAACGGAATGTGTAATAGCGGTTGGGTAAGCGAGTAAAACGTCCGGGTTCGTAAAGTAGGCAGCGACCAGTGTCGGTTTTGGCGATATAATGGCGATCGAGATGACGGTCAAGTTCTGCCTGGTTCTGGAAAGTTTTGAGGTAATCGAGAAATGCCTGTGCGTAGGCATTACCTTGAAAAGAACCGTGCCAGCCAACATCGAAATCCAATTTAGATTTGAATAGGCGGCGCAACGGCAGTGCAGTCTGTGCAAGCAAACCGAAAACAATCGGTAAATCGTAGTAATCGTGATTACCTGGCACTGGTAAAATTGGCAGATTGAAGATCATGCGATCGTATGCAATCCGTTCTGGGTGTTCGCCGCCTACCAGAAATTCTCGGTAAGGCTTGATAAAATTTTTCGGATAATATTCGCTTGAGCCAACTAGATAGATAACATCACCCGTATGCAGCACGAAACGACTTTGTTCCTTGTGTGCCAGCATCAGTTCGGCAATTTCTCGTTGGGGGTTGTATCCCCGATGAGTTCCCGATCCGCTATCGCCTACAACCAAAAATGAAAATTCTGGACTGTCGCCAGAACCATCTTCTATAACCATCCGGGTTTGATCTATTCCCCTTTGGATAATTGGCGGCTCTTGCCACCGCACTCTTTCCTTCATTTTGCAGATTTTAACGGAAATCGGCGGATCGGATACGAATCGCATGGTCGATCGGGCTCGGATTGCGAGATTATAGGGCTATCTATCTGTTTCCATCATGTATTGTAGCTGCTGGACTGGGGAAGAGGAGCAGAGGGGCAGAGGAGCAGAGGAGCAGAGGGGCAGAGGAGCAGAGGGGCAGAGGAGCAGAGGGGCAGAGGAGCAGAGGGGCAGAGGAGCAGAGGGGAAAGAGGTGAATAACCTTACTTCTTCCCTCTTCCCTCTTGCCTAGCCCCTCTTCCCTATGGACCAATGACCGATCGCAAAATTTCAATGGAAATGCACTCGCTTGAACAACCATGTTTGAAAGGTTTCCATGTATGTGAAAATCACCGGAATCACCACTAGGGTAAGTAAAGTTGAAGTCATCAAACCGCCAATCACAGAAATCGCCATTGGAGCTCGCACCTGAGAACCCGCTCCAATTCCCAACGCGATCGGCATCATCCCGGCGATCATAGCAATGGTAGTCATCAAAATTGGTCGCAAGCGTGCCACCCCAGATTCTAGGGTGGCTTTGAACAGCGGTTTTCCTTCATTCTCATTCATTAAGGCGTAATCCACTAGCAAGATGGAATTTTTTGTCACAATTCCCATCAGCAGCACTACACCAATTAGAGCATATAACCCCAAGGATCTATGCCCCACAAGGAGTCCTAGTAATGCGCCGCCAATAGACAAGGGCAACGCCGCCATAATCGTAATTGGATGCAGGAAATTGCTAAACAACAAAACGAGGACAGCGTAGATAAACAGTAGCGCCGTTGACAGAGCTATAGCAAAACCGCTAAAAATATCCTTCATCACTTTGGCATCGCCGAAAGGTTCCTGAGTGACACCGGGCGGTAGTTGCTTAAGTAATGTTTGCTGATTCGCTTTCTTGAGAGCATCTCCTAAAGAAAGTCCCTGCAAGTTAGCTTCCACAGATACTTGACGAGCGCGATCGTATCGGTCAATCTGAGAAGGCCCGCTGCCAAGGCTAACATCGGCAACGGCCATCAAAGGCACTAAAGTATTATTTTTACCCGGTACTTGCAGATTCTTGATGGTGTCGATATCGTTGCGAAGTTCGGGAGTTAACTGCACTCGTATCGGTATTTGTCTGTCTGGCAAATCGAACTTGGCGAGATTAGCGTCGATGTCTCCTATGGTAGCGATCGAAGCAGTACGTGCGATCGCCAGCACCGATACCCCCTGATCCGCCGCCCGCGAAGGGTCTGGTTTAACCAAAATCTCCGGTTTCACCAAACTGGCGGTAGATGTAACTTCCACAATTCCCGATATCTCGCTCATTTGTTTGACTAACGTTTCAGCTGTCCGGGTCAGGAGTGGGCCGTTTTCGCTCTTGAGCAAAATCGCCAATTGCTTTTTGCTTCCCAATCGTCCTTGGCTAAAACCGATGCGTACTCCTGGAATTTCCACAAGTTTGGGCAGCATCTCCTGTTCAAATTCTATTTGCCCAATATGTTTGGAATGTTTGGTTGGCGGACGTTCTTCCTCTGGTTTAAGTTTGACGTAGAGGCTGGCAGTATTCACACCACCACGGCCACCACCGCCACTGCTACCACCACCGGAAACAGCGGGAGCGCCCTCTGTCGCGAGGATAGTATCTACAGCTGGATGGGTACTCAAGATTTGGGTTGCTTGCTGCACAGCGCCGTCTGTCTGCTCTAGAGTAGAGCCGGGAGACAGTTCGATGGAGAGAGTGGAAAGTCCGGTATCGTCGCGATCGATAAAGCCAGTGGGAATATAAGGTAATAGCTGAACGCTGCCTAAAAATAACCCCAAAGCTAAAATCAGCGTCAGCACTCGATGCTTTAGCGCCCAAGTTAACACCCGACGATACTGATAAGAAAGAATGTCTTTTTTTAGATTATCCTGCTGATGCTGATGATGTTTCTTATCTTTGAGCAAGTAAGCTGCCATCAGCGGCGTTACGGTACGGGCAACTAGCAGGGAAAATAACACCGATACCGCAACAGTAACGCCAAAAGGTCTAAAAAATTGACCGGGTATTCCGGCCATAAAAGCGACGGGCGCAAATACCGACACAATAGTCATCGTAGTGGCGACGACAGCCAAACCAATCTCGTCAGAAGCATCCACGGCAGCTTTATAGGGCGTTTTCCCCATCTGCATATGCCGTTCGATGTTCTCAATTTCTACAATTGCATCATCCACCAAAATCCCCACCACTAATGCCAGCGCCAGCAAAGTCATGCTGTTGAGGGTATAGTTCAACATCTTGAATACTGCAAAGGTGGGAATTGCCGATAGGGGTAGCGCCACCGCCGTAATCAAAGTCGCTCGCCAGTCTCGCAAAAAAATTAAAATGGTGACTACTGCTAGTGCTGCTCCTAAAACTACTGCGTCTATCGAAGCTTCGTAAGATTCACGAATGCGATCGGCCATCGTATATATAAGTTCGATCTTGACATCTGCTGGCAAAGTTTTTGCTAGTTTCTTGACCGCATCTTGTACCCCTTCTTCCACGGTGACAAGAGTACTGCCGGTGCTACGCAGTACGGAAAAAGCAACCACTGGTTTGCCATTCAGACGCGCCGCCTGACGAGCTTCTCCATAGCTGTCTGTCACTTCTCCTAAACTGAAGAGGGGCACAAAGCCGCCTTTAGGAAGAGTGATTTGATAGTTTTTCAAATCTTCTACGCTGGCGGCGCTACCCAAGGTGCGAACAGTTTGCTCGGAGTTGCCGATGTCGGTTCGTCCACCAGGGAGGTTGGTGTTGAAGTTACGGATTTGGTCGTTAACTTGAGTTGAAGTAATGCCTAGAGCTTGTAGGCGGTCTGGGTTCAAATTTATGCGTATTTCGCGGTTTACGCCTCCAATCCGCTGGACTTGTCCGACGCCTGAAACTGATAAAAGGATGCGGCTGATTTTCTGGTCGATTAAATCGCTTAATTGTTCTACCGATAGTCGCTCGGAAACTACGGCATAGGACATGATCGAACCACCGACAAAATCAACTCGCTTGACAACGGGGTCGTTAATGTCTTGCGGCAGACTTTGGCGCGTTTGGGCGACGGCGTTACGCACATCGTTGGTGGCCCGATCGCTATTCGTACCCAGAACAAAATTTATCGTTGTGCTAGAAGAACCATCGCTTACTGTGCTAATAATATGGTCGATGTTGCCTAAACCAGCAACGGCATCTTCAATTTTCTTTGTAACTTGAGATTCCAGTTCTGCTGGATCTGCTCCCGGCTGAGTAACGCTGACAGATACTGAAGGAATATCGACGTTAGGCGAGTCATCAATACCAAGAACGGGAAATGATACCAAACCCCCAATTGTCAGTACTAAGAATAGAACAATGGTAGGTATGGGTTGTTTAATTGACCAGGCGGAAATGTTGAAAGACATAAAGTTTTGTCATTAGTCATTGGTCATTGGTCATTAGTCATTAGTCATTAGTCATTAGTCATTGGTCATATCATGTCCTTACGCATCGGTTACCTCAAAAATTCCTGTGATTATTCTTATCTGCGTTTATCTGCGTTCATCTGTCTTCATCTGCGGTAAAAAATTAACCAACGATGAAAACAGACAATTTGACGATATCACTCATGTACTAACGATGCCACCGGACTTGATATCATTAGTCATTTCAGAGAAAAATCAAATATCCTTAATCCAAAATCCAAAATTAATTGGCGATTCGCACTTTGTCGCCGTCTTTGATATAACCAGCACCAGTAACTACAATGCGATCGCCTTCTTTCAAACCGCTCTTTATCTCCACTTTTGCTGCTGATGCCTCACCTTTGTTGCCGTCAATGGTAGTTCCTACTTCTACTGGCCCCGCGTGAACTATATCATTAGCGTCTAACAAATAAACCATTGGATTACCATCACTCTGACGCTGCACAGCTTTTGCCGGTACTGTTAAAGCTTGCGCTGTTTTGGAGGTAATAGCTGCTTTCAGAAACATACCGGGTTTCATTAAAGCGCTGGAAGGTAAATCAATTTTGATCGTTCCTTGACGAGTTTGAGGATCGATTACAGGAGTAATTCTTCGCACTCTCCCTTGCCAGTTGATATCGGTATTGGCATCGCTGGTAATCCTGACTGGTGCCCCTATATGTACCTCGCTTAACGCAGTTTCTGGTATTTTGACTTGTAATTCGAGAAAACCGTTGCGGATGATACAGAACAAGGCTTTAGTGCCAGAGGTATCCCCAACGCGAGCTAGAGACTGTGCGATCGACTGAGAAGCTGCGGTTGTCCCAGAAGTGGCATTTCCATCGCAACGGCCCTCAGCACTGGGAGCCACTACAATTCCACTAGCAGGAGCAAATACCTGGGTTTGTCCTAGTTGAGTTTTGATCTGTTGCACCTTTGCTTCGTTGTTGCGGACATCAGCTTGGGCGCTTAACACATTGGCTTTGGCACTATTAATACTAGCTTGGGCACTACTAATACTGGCTTTAGCGCTATCAATATTCGCGATCGCACTGCTAATACTGGCTTGGGCAACTCGGACTCCTTCTGCCGCAGATGTAGCGTTAGTAATGCGAGTGTCTAGATCTTGACGATTGATTGCGCCTTGGTCAGCCAGGTATTGATATCGCTGGCGCGTTCTCTCGGCGTCTTTAAGTTTAGCGCGAGAGTCAGCCAAGTTGGCTTGTGCTTTAACCCGTTCGGCCTCTGCTTGTGCCAAAACTGCTTGTGCTTTACCCACATCGGCTTGTGTTTGTGCCAGAGCTGCTTGTTTTTGTTGCACTGCGGCTCTTGATGCCTCTAGCTGGGCTTGCGCCCCGCTCACTTGCGTTTGCATTACGGAATTATCGAGGATCGCCACGATTTGTCCCGCTCTTACGATATTCCCTTCTTCAACTAAAACTTGCTTGATTAACAAGCCAGTTGTCTGCGGCTGCACAGGCTGAAGGTTGTAGGCAGCAACAGTACCTGTGGCGTCCAGGGTGCGGGCTACAGAAGCGGTTACGACAGACGCAACTGTAACGGTCATGCTTGGTGGAGGTGCTGTTACGGCTGGCTCGACGGGTTTTTGGGTTGTTGGGCTCGAGGAAAAACGCATTCCTACCACGGCAAGTGCTGCACCGAGTCCCATCCCAAGCACAGTTGGAGTCAGCCATCCACCCTTCGGCTTTGGTTTGCCCTTGGTTGCGGTAGAAGGTAAATCTTGCTCAAATTCAAACTCTTCGGTCACTAGAGGGCTATCTGCGATCGCGCCCTTGAGCAAGTGTTCTTCTTTGACCGCCCCGTTGAGCAAGTGTTCTTCTTTTTCTGTCGATGATTTGTAACTCACAGTTTTACCTCTCTAATTAGGACAAAAACTATTTATGACGACTTTAACGACTCTGCTCTTATAAATGAGTAGCCTTTATGAAGAAAAATTAAAATATAATTATATCAATTTGATATAGTCTTTGTAAATAATGTGGTATTACCCGATACAAACATTGCCATCTAAGGAAGTCAGTTATTCCTCACTCCCCACTCAGCACTAAAGCCGAAGCAGTTTGCTAGATTGGCGTTGGTGATGCTGACTGAGACAAAAATAGCTTTTGATAAGTAACTCTTATCACCTGCAAACCAGCAAGTTTAATTTTTGTCAACTGCAAAAAGTATGAAAGGTAGGATAATAAGGTATAGTCTTTCCGTTTTGGTAACATAACGGTCAGGATATTATTTGCTGCTACACACATCCTTTGTTAGATGCGGTGACTGAGTCAACAACCCACCACTAAATCGGATTACCGATTAAGCGTGGGGGCTTGAAACAGCCCTAGTTGACCAGCCTAAGTCTTAATTGACTACGTTGTAGGCAAGCAGTACAGCTTTGGCGGGACGGGAGTCTCCCAGGAGGAAGTAAAGATGAACGTTGAAAAAGTTCTGGAAGCTGTAGAACAAGGTCTGCTACTTCGCCAACTAAGTCCGGTGGAGCGGTTTATCTTGCGTCAGTCGTGGATTGGACATACCTACAGCGATATAGCGCGTGATTCTGCCTACTGTAGCGCTCACATAAAGGAAATCGGCTCCCGGCTGTGGCATGACCTTTCTGAAGCGCTGGGGGAGCGGGTAACGAAAAAAAATCTGCATTTAGTGTGGAACCAGTTTGAGAAAAATTACACAGGTAACGAGCAAAGCGCAATGCCGGAGGATCTCCTACCCGACACAGTGCCAAAGGATGATTTCCCACTTTTATTACCCCAGACTCAAATTAAATTTCCCGGCTCTCCCGTACCGCTAAATTCCCCTCTCTACATTAATCGCCCTCCGATTGAAGAACTCGCCTACGCTGAAGTAAGCCAACCTGGATGCGTTATTCGGATCAAAGCCCCCAAGAAAATGGGGAAAAGTTCACTACAGAATAGGATTATTGCTCACGCCAAGGGTTTGGGTTACAAAGCTGTCTCTTTGGATTTTCAGGAAGCAGACACAGCCATTTTTACTTCGATCGATAAATTTTTGCGCTGGTTTTGTATCAATATCAGCAAGCAACTCAACCTCGACTCCAAGTTGGATGATTATTGGGATGAGGATATGGGCAGCAAGGTGAGCTGCAAAATCTATTTTCAGGATTATCTGCTGGAACTGATCGACAGTCCCTTAGTTTTAGCTTTGAATGAAGTCAATCGGGTTTTCGAGCATCCCAGCATTGCCCAAGACTTTCTGCCAATGCTGCGATTGTGGCACGAACAAGCCCGAACACTTGATATTTGGCAAAAACTCAGGTTAGTGGTAGTTCACAGTACAGAAATCTATGTGCCGCTCAAGCTAAATCAATCACCCTTCAATGTCGGGCTAGCGCTTCAGCTGCCACAATTTAGTTTAGAGCAGGTGCAGAATTTGGCACAACGTTATGGAATAAATTGGGCTGATAGTAGCGATCTAGAGCAACTGATGGCAATGGTGGGGGGACATCCCTATCTGGTGAACGTCGCGCTTTATCACCTGTCGCGGAAAGACATAACATTGGAGCATTTATTGGAAACTGCCCCCATGCTGACTGGGATTTACGGTCACCATTTGCGGGGTCATTTGGAGATACTCCGACAGGATAGCCAATTGGTGTCATCTCTGCAAGAGGTTATTAGTGCGTCAGACAGCGTGGAATTAGAAGCGATCGCAGCTTATAAGTTAGAAAGTATGGGCTTGGTACAGCTGGATGGAAATCATGCCAAGTTAAGCTGCGAGTTGTATCGTCTCTATTTTAGAAAGCAACTATATCAAGAGGATGAGTTGAGTGTTTCGAGTGTGGCGATTTTTAATCGTTGATTCCGCTTCCTTTATGCTCAATAATGTGAATTAAATTTACTTTGATAAATATGAGCGTTACTCTTAACATTCCTACAGTCAATGATGAATTGAAAGACTTTGACACGCTATTTCAACTATGGCAACAAGTGGGGGAAAGTTGCTCAGATGTAACCTTTGATTTCTCCAAATGTTTTTTTCTCAAACCTAATGCAGTTGCATTTTTAGGAGGATTAATCCGTTTCATCCAAAGTCGTGAAGGAAAAACCACCATCAATAAAGATACCCTAAATAATAAGGTAAAAATGAATCTTCAACAAAATGGATTCATGTATACCTTTTGTGAAGATAAAGAACCTTGGCAAGGTAATTCTGTCCCCTATAGGGAAGATGCAAAACAAAATAAAGACGGGTTAGTGTACTACCTAGCGGAACAATGGCTAGGACGAGACTGGGTACAGATGGGTCAAAACTTACGAAACGTCATTGTAGGAAGAGTCTGGGAGATTTACGCTAACGCCTTTGAGCATGGAAGGACAGATATTGGTGTCTTTAGTTGCGGACAGCATTACCCCAAACTCAACCAACTCAAACTAACTGTAGTTGACTTTGGTGTTGGTATTCCTTCCAACGTGCGCCAATTCCAAAATAAGCCGACTTTACCAGTAGATAAAGCTCTAGAATGGGCCTTCCAAGCAGGAACCAGTACTCGGCAGGGTGGTGTCGCTGGTGGCGTAGGACTTGACTATTTGAAAAAATTTGTAAAAATTAATCGTGGAAAGTTAGAGTTTTTCAGTCAAGATGGATATGTAGCGATCGATGAAAATCAGGAGATTTACCAAAGTCGGCAACCTTTTTTTCAGGGGACACTGGTTAACATCACACTCCAATGTGAAGAAGCCCTTTACATCCTAGCTTCTGATGCCGATGATGAGGAGCCACTTTTCTAAGGGGAACCCAAAATATGAGACACGACATCCACGACCTAATAGGCAAAACTTGCATGACCCCCGATGAAGGTCAAAAGGTGTACAATCTGACTTACCCCGAACTTTTGGCTAATCGTCCTGTAGAGCTTGACTTTGCTGGTGTAGAAATTTTTGCGTCCCCCTTCTTCAATTTTGCCATTGGGCAGCTACTCAGAGACATTCCACCAGATACCTTAAACCGTTTGCTGAAATTTTCCAACCTCAATTCAGTAGGTAGACAGGTACTTAAGCGAGTTATTGAAAACTCAAAGCAGTATTACTCAAATGAAAATACTCGCAAAGCAGTAGACGAAGTTGTTAGTGAACAAGCAAATAGTCTCTAATGGCAGTTAACTATATAGTTCAAGCTGAAGTCGTTGATATTCGGTCTGACCACCCGAAAAAAGATGATATTTTTCTAGTAGACACTAATGTTTGGTACTGGCTGACTTACACCAAAGCCAGTACATCAGCAAACTCCTATCAAATTACAGACTATCCCACTTATATAGCAAACGCTCTTTCGGCTCAATCGTTGCTTTTATACTGCGGTCTTTCTTTATCGGAGTTAGCCCACAATATAGAGCAAAATGAAAAGAAAATTTTTTCTTCTGCCTTAATACCAAAGGAATACCGTCATAATTATCCAGCAGAAAGAGCTAATGTTGTTGCTGAAATTCAAGCCGCTTGGAGCCAAGTTACATCTATTGCTGTCTCGACTGATATAACAATCAATGAAGTTACTACTAACACTGCCTTAACTAGATTTTCAACTCAACCGCTTGATGGCTACGATTTGCTAATTTTAGAAGCAATGGATAAAGCCGGAACCGTTCAAGTAATTACTGATGATGGTGATTATGTAACCGTTCCTGGTATTAGAGTTTTTACTGGTAATCAGAATGTAGTTATAGCAGCAAGAAACCAAAGTAAGCTTTTAATTCGCTAAAAACGTCTAGCCTTCACAAGATAGTGGTAACGGTCGTAAGGAGAAGGTAAGAACGCGATCGCACTTCGGAGGATTAAAGAATGCGATCGCACTTGGAAGGATAAAGAAATGCGATCGCCATCATAGACTAAGATGGAGCGCAGTTCAAATCAGTCACGATTCTCATATGTTCAACCAAATTAGAAAAATAGTCCTACCTTCCGACTTTCCCAAAGGATAGGGTTACTATCGCAGAATTTTAGATGGACCCAACTGGACTCGAACCAGTGGCCTCCACGATGTCAACGTGGCGCTCTAACCAACTGAGCTATGGGTCCTTTCTAGCTTTATAACTATAGCACAGGTTTCACTCAATTTGCAAATGGGCATGGGACTTGAAAAGTCACT
The DNA here is from genome assembly GCF_023333595.1 of Argonema galeatum A003/A1. GTDB lineage: Bacteria > Cyanobacteriota > Cyanobacteriia > Cyanobacteriales > Aerosakkonemataceae > Argonema > Argonema galeatum. The sequence goes on along the minus strand of NZ_JAIQZM010000001.1, from coordinate 599,007 downwards.
CATTCAAAAGTCAAAAGAAGGATTCTTTTCATGCCCCATGCCCCAATTAGGCAAATGCGGAGTCGCCAAAATCCGGCGGGATATCCTGCAAACGTCGGGAACCAACGGCTTGGATTGCTTCAGATAGAGAGACATCACCAGTATAGAGGGCTCGACCGACGATCGCACCGCTGACTCCCAAGGGTTCGAGGGCTAGCAAACTCAAAAGATCGGTGAGAGAACTGACACCGCCAGAAGCGATCGTAGGAATGGAAATCCTCGTTGCTAATTCCCTCAAAGCCTCTATATTTGGCCCTTCCAGTGTACCGTCGCGATGAATATCAGTGTAGATAATCGCCGCAGCGCCTAAAAGAGCCATTTGCTGAGCTAAATCCCCCGCCGCAACTTCAGACGTTTCCAACCAGCCGCGAGTTGCTACCTTTCCGTTGCGGGCGTCAATTCCCACCACAATCTGTCCCGGAAATTCCTGGCACAGTTCGGCCACCAACTGGGGATTTTCCACCGCCACAGTTCCCAGGATTACCCGCTGGACGCCCATATCCAACATCTGGGCAACTCTGGCCCGATCGCGCAAACCTCCTCCGACTTGTATCGGTACGGGTACAGCCCCCACAATTGCCTCAATAGCCGGTAAATTAATTGGTTCGCCTGTTTTAGCACCGTCCAAGTCTACTACGTGCAGCCGCATTGCCCCTTGGTCTACCCACTGTTTTGCCACTAAACTTGGGTTTTCGTCAAAGATTTGCGATCGCGAGTAGTCCCCCTGATACAGTCGCACGCATCGCCCTTCTAGTAAATCGATCGCTGGGATAACTTCCATTTGCCCTCGTCCCCTGTAAACACAATCCCAAAAATAACCCAGTTTATACTCTATCGCTCTCTTATCTGCGTTAATCTGCGTTCCAGAGTCTTCATCTGCGGTAAAAATTTAACCCTTGATGACAACAAACAATTTTCCGTATTAGTCTTACACGAACGATGCAACCGGACAGGATATAAAATCTAAAATTACCTAATGAGGTTTCTGGGAAAAAGGAAAGATTTTAGATTTCAGATTTGAAATTAAATCTAAAATCTAAAATCTAAAATCTAAAATTCCCCTATTCCCCAGCCCCCAGTTCCTGCAATATAGTAAAGCGGATGTGATTAATAGCTAAATCGCCAATGGAAACATCATCCTTATTCATTGGAGAAGCATCGGTGTTAAGCTTTTCAAACGTAATCCCTTTACCGATTTCAATGTGATACCAAGCTAATCCCATGAAGAACCGCGATGGGTAAGGCCCGCGATCGATCACATCATCGGGATTGGATTCCATCGGCAACCAGCCGAATCCCGGCACATAGAACTCCAACCAGACATGATTATAATCTGGGTACAGGGGTACTCCGGGCAGATCGGCCTGCTGAGGACACTTGTAGCGCCCAATAGTGCGGCAGGCAATCCCATTTAAGCGGAAGAGGGCAAGTAATAAACCCACATATTCGCCGCAGGAACCTGTACCTCGCTGTAGGGCTACATCTGGCGAGTCAATATGAGGTTTGATGGCGTAGGAGAGTTTGTCATAGACATAGTTGCGAATTTTATAAGCTTTCCGCAACAGATTTGTTTCAGTGCCGATCGCTTCAGAGGCAGCACTGCGGATAATATCGGTATCCATTGCCAACTCGTCATCGTCCACCAGATAGCGCTGCTTCCATTCTGGCGAAAGGTCGGGAATGTTTTCGATGTCTCGCGCACTCAGACGATACTTTATACTGTAAACTTCTAAAAGTGCCCTCCAGCCAAACAAATGCCGTTCGTCGGGTTTGAGCTTGTCAAACTTAAACACCGCCACCCGCTGTCCGTCTACAATCTCTTCTGTGAAAGGACGACCGACGGCTGTGATTTGACGAACTTTTTGTCGATCGGTTTCAGATGGTAGAGCAATGCGCCATTCGATCTTTTCTAGGTACACCGCCTCCAAAGGTAAAAGTTCCTCGACGTAGGACATTTCGATCAGAAAGCCATTGGATAGGGCATAGCGTCCTTCCTTGTTGTAGTTGAAATGGAGGGGGTGAATGAAAGTGCGATCGCGATATTCCAACTGGTGTGCTGGCTCGGCATTTGGGTCATCCCTAATATATGGCTCCTCTCCGGCATAGGCGACATACAGGATCTCCTCACCAGTTTGGGGGTCTGTGTAGAAAGCCAACCCAGTGGGATTTTCAAAAGGCGTCAGGATGCTAAATTGAATTTCACCAGTAGCCCGCTCCAGACAATATACCGTTTGTTCCATATTGTCCGAAACCCAGATTTCCTCCCCTCGCACCGTCAGATGCTCAACCCCAATCCCAGGCGTATAGAATTGAGTAATTAGGTTACCAGTCGTGCGGTTATAAATGAGTACATAGCCTGCTTTCTGACAAGAGACGTAAACCGTGGATTCCCAAACCGTCACCCCATCAGCAGGGTAAGGCAACGTCACAAAATGTTGCGGCGTCAGATCCGTCCAACTGCAAAAGTAAACGTTTTCGTCTTTTGTAAACCAAAGCGTGTCTTCCCAGAGGGCTAAACCTATGGCACCCTCAAATTGCGCTACGCGATCGGGGTTTAAGATAGAGGTATTATCGCTGTAATGGTCGATCTCCAGCAGATACCCCCTGGCCGAGTCTAAGGCAATCAGCCTCGATCCCGCAAAAGCAATGCCTTGCAGTGCATAAGCCCCTATGGGTCGTAGCACCGTTGTCTGCAAATTCGGTCTTGGTTGAGGAGCAAGCATTTTTGAAATCATAGCCAAATCAGGTGAAAATACATAGTAGTGCCAAAAAAAGAGCGCTCATAAGCTAGCTAGCGGTTATCTAATCAACCTAAACAGGTTTGTGGCTTTGCAACTGCAACAGCCGTAACATCACCTAAAATTAAGCCATTTTATATGCTTATGTATTTCCCCAAAAGGGAGGAAATGCCATGACATCGGACAACGCCCCTTATAAATATCATCACAGGTTGCTTAGTGCTGTGGCTAGCTTGAGCCATTCCCTCTCCCTTAATTACGCCGGTTTAGTCCCGATCGCAATCTCAATAGAAACCCACGCTGGGATTAAGTCGTCATTTACCAATAAACCTCTGCTCAGCGTTGCTGTTGTTTTATGACTGCCATAAAGTCGTTCTTAAAGTTCACCACTTTTCTTTTGGCCCTCCCGTTGGCTTTCGGAATAAGTATTCACTTGCCTGCAACCCTTCGGGCGCTGTCACAGCCGCCTACCAGCCAAGGGCTACCGAATAGTTGGGGAGCCTACGAACCCGATCCCAACATTGGAAAACCCGGACGGCGTGAAGGCGGGGGAACGCGCGGCCCTTGCGTCAAAAATTCTCCAAATTATCACCTTACCTCATTAGTTCCAGCCAATAGCTTTGGCACCACCCTTGCAGAGTATCCGACCTTCTTTGTCTATGTGCCTTCCATGCAGGAAGAAGAGAAGCCGCAGCTGGAGTTTGCTCTCAAGACTGAAAATGACAGAGTGATTTACAAAACCAATTTTACAATTGCTCGCAGTCCTGGAATTGTAAGCGTCAGCTTGCCTGCGTCTGCCAATCTACCACGCCTTGAGGAAAACAAGAATTATAAATGGTCATTTACCTTGATTTGCAATCCAGAAGACCCCTCAGATCGGTCTAGCAATAGCCAGGTAGAGGGGTCGATTCGGCGCGTCAGGCTTAGCCCCACCATCGTGCAGCAGTTAGAAGCAGTGACCCTACCTCGTGACAAGGTTGTCGCTTATTGGAACGCTGGCATTTGGTTCGACGCTCTAAGTACGCTAGCCGAACTCCGTCGCGCTACGCCATCCGACCCCACCTTAGAAAAAGACTGGAAAAATTTATTGCAGTCGGTGGGACTGGAAACAATTGCCTCTGAACCCCTGCTTCAACCTGTAGCTGCATCAGATCGAAAAAATCCAAACATCTCTCGTAACGAGTAAAAATAGTATTGATGGGCAAATCTATTGTTGGCGTTGCTGTTGTGTTATGAATCCGAGCAAGACCTTCTTAAAGTTGATTGGCTTTTCGATCGCCCTAGTGTTGGCTTTCACAATTGTGACTGACTTGCCTACAAGAGTTCGGGCACAGCCACAACCGCCCAGCAGCCAAACGCTACCCAGCCGTTGGGGAGCCTACGAACCGGATTCGAGTATCGGAAAACCCGGTCGGCGCGAAGGGGGAGGAACTCGCGGGCCTGCTTTGACTGCCTTGGTACCTCCCAACAGTAGGGGGGCCACTCTCTCTGCTTATCCGACTTTCTTTTTTTATGTGAGTAAAGAGGAAGACAAAGACCGCAAAATGACGTTTACTCTCTCAGATGAGAGCAGTCAGAAGGAAATTTACAAAACTATTTTCACGAGTACTGGGCCTGCTGGGATTGTCAGTATCAGCCTACCAGTGTATCCCAATTTGCGACCCCTAGAAACTGGTCGAAGTTATCGCTGGACTTGTGACCTGAGTTTTGTTGGCTCAGATGGTGAGAAAGCACTTAGCCTGTATGGATGGATATGGCGCATTAATCCCACAGCGGAATTGCAGACAGATTTAGAACAGGCAGCTTCCCTGCGCGATCGCCTAGCCGCTTATGATAAAAACAACGTTTGGTACGACACCCTCGCTACGCTTGCCGAACTCCGTCGCGCCAATCCCAACGACGCGGAGCTAACAGCTAAATGGACGGCTCTGCTGGAGTCTGTGGGACTTGGCCAAAACAAAATTCCCACACAGTCTTTGGCGCAAGGATTATGAGTAATTTGGTGCTTTAGGGAAATGAAAGTTGGCTTGAGCTAGATCCCACTTTTGCTGTTGACTAATTGGTGAGGACAACAAATAATTTGATCCTTGATGGTTTTAATCTATTGGCAGCTGACTTGTGAAATTATTTGTTTACCACACTCCTGAACTTACTCCTGGCGATCGCGTTCCCAACTGCGCGATCGCAATTGATGTTCTCAGAGCTACAACCACAATGGCTACAGCTTTGGCGGCTGGAGCGGAGGCGGTTCAAGTCTTTAGCGATATAGAAAAACTAATGGGCGAGAGCGAAAATTGGCCCGCCGAAAAGCGCATCCGCGCCGGGGAACGCGGCGGGGCGAAAGTAGCTGGCTGCGATATGGGTAATTCTCCCCTTGATTGCACCCCAGAGCGCGTGGAAGGACGCCGTTTGTTCATCAGCACCACAAACGGCACCCGCGCTTTGCAGCGAGTCCAGGATGCCGAGACGGTTCTGGCAGCCGCATTTGTGAATCGCAAAGCTGTCGTAGAGTATGTCCAAGCTCTGCAACCAGAAACAGTCTGGATTGTCGGTAGCGGTTGGGAAGGCAGTTTTTCCTTGGAGGATACTGCTTGTGCTGGTGCTGTAGCACACAGCCTCCTGACAGCACAGAATGGGAATATAGACGATATTGCTGGCAACGATGAGGCTCTAGGTGCGATCGCCCTTTACCTCCAATGGCAAGATCGATTGCTAGAACTGATGCACCATGCCAGTCACGGCAAACGCCTACTTCGCTTGAACTGCCACGAAGATTTAAAATATTGCGTACAAACCGATCTGTTGGACGTTCTGCCTATTCAGCGCGAACCTGGTGTTTTGGTTAAGGGGTAACTGGAAAAGTCACTCATTCAAAAGTCACAAGTCACTCATTCAAAAATCAAAAGAAAATAGGTTAAACAGAGGCTATATGCCAAGAACGCAACGCAATGACAACTTCATCGACAAAAGTTTTACCGTCATGGCAGACATAATTCTGAAAATTCTGCCTGCCAACAAGAAAGCAAAAGAAGCTTTCGTCTACTACCGCGACGGTATGTCTGCTCAGGCGGATGGAGAATACGCCGAAGCCCTGGACAACTATTATGAAGCACTAAAGCTAGAAGAAGACCCTTACGATCGCAGCTATGTCCTCTACAATATTGGGCTGATCCATGCCAGCAACGGCGAACACGATCGGGCTTTGGAGTACTATTATCAAGCGATCGAACTCAACCCCCGCCATCCCTCAGCATTCAACAATATTGCTGTAATTTATCACTACCTGGGAGAAAAGGCTAAGGAAGCTGATAAGTCTGAAGAAGCCGAAGCTTTTTACGATAAAGCGGCTGAGTATTGGAAGCAAGCTATTCAGCAGGCTCCGAACAACTACATCGAAGCCCAAAACTGGCTGAAGACGACGGGCCGATCCCAGATGGATGTGTTCTTTTAGCTATTTAGTCATTAGTGATTAGTCATTAGTCATTAATTCCTTACAAATGACTGATGATTAATGACCAATCACCAATTATTAATTATAGCAACCTTCTCGGCAGTTAGGACGTTCTTAATTCCACCAAACCCTAGCCCCTAGCCCCTAGCCCCTAGCTATATCAATGCCATGATTGACCGCGAACAAGTCCACAAAGTCGCTAATCTTGCCCGCCTCGAACTGACGCCAGCCGAAGAGGAACAATTTACCACCCAAATGGGCAGCATTCTGGAGTATTTTGAACAGCTCAGCGAGCTAGATGTTAGTAACGTGCAGCCTACAACAAGAGCGATCCATGTTAGCAACATTACTCGACAAGACGAGCTGCGCCCCTATCCTGACAGGGAAGCTATTCTCAGCTGTGCGCCCGATCGAGATGACGATTTTTTCAAAGTGCCCCAAATCCTAAGTACTGACGAGTGACATTTTCCGTAGGGTGCGTTGCAACGCACCCTACTCTTAATATTATTATAATCAAATAATGACAGCAGAACAAATTTTAAAAGTTGGGCAATGATAGAAGCACAAGAAAGAAACCCGGTTTCTCCGAGAAACCGGGTTTCTGAAGAACAGAAGTAATCGTTTTGAGGTAACTTTATGTATGCGCTCGCAATTCAAAAAATCGGAGACTCTTTAGGCATAACTTTGCCAACCGAACTATTAGAAAAACTGAAAGTCGGTGAAGGAGATAGCATTTTTATCACCGAAACCGCCGAGGGAATTCAAATTACTACCCGCGATCCTGACTTTGAAAAAGCAATGGAAATTTACAAACAAGGCAGTGAAAAATATAAAAATGCTTTGCGGGAACTTGCCAAGTGAGCGAACCGATTTGGATATCCGAAAATATTGCTAAATCTATCCATGCAGATCAAATTACCCAGCATGGCGGAAGTCTGGGTATTAGAGAGGAAAATCTTCTTTCAGCTAGTTTAGCCAGACCTCGACATTTGTTTACATACAGCGAACCAACATTATTTGATTTAGCAGCAGCTTATGGATATGCTTTGGCAAAAAATCATCCTTTTATCGATGGGAATAAAAGAACAGCTTTTATGGTGATGTACACCTTTCTGGGGTTAAATGGATATTTCTTGGAAGTTCCAGAAATGGAAGTTGTGGCGATGATGCAGGAGTTAGCAACAGACAAAGAAAACCAAGATTCTCTTGCCAAGTGGTTAGAAAACAATTCAATTCAATTGACTGCATAATAGAAAGCGCCTTATTTTTGGGCCTAGCCCCTAGCCCCTAGCCCCTAGCCCCTAGCCCCTAGCTATAAGTGCTGAGGAAACCCCACCCCCTAACCCCCTCCCCGTCTACGGGGAGGGGGGAAAACCTCAGATCGACCTACGCTTGACCGCAGATTTGTTGCAGGGTGGTGGTAAAATTTGGATAAGAGATGCTAGCTGCTTCGGCACCGTTAATAGTAGTTGTACCAGAAGCGTTGAGAGATGCGATCGCTAAACTCATCGTTATCCGATGATCTGTATGACTATCCACATCCGTACCAGCTAAAGGCGTACCGCCCACAATTTCCATACCATCGGGTAATTCCGTCACTTTAGCACCCATCAGGTTGAGTTGGGACGCGATAACAGAAATGCGATCGCTCTCTTTCACCCGCAACTCCGCCGCATCCCGAATCACCGTCGTACCTTCCGCAAATACTGCCGCAACCGCTAAAATCGGAATCTCATCAATCAAACGCGGTATAATATCACCGGAAATTTGACAAGCCTTCAGTCCACTATGGCGTACTCGCAAATCTGCCACAGGTTCGCCAGCAACTTCCCGCTCATTTTCCAACTGAATATCCGCTCCCATCATACCAAGAGCTTCCAGAATTCCAGTACGGGTGGGATTGACGCCGACATTTTCGATTAATAACTCAGAATCTGGTACGATCGCACCTGCCACCAACCAGAAAGCCGCCGAACTGATATCCCCAGGTACAATAACAGATTGTCCTGAAAGTTTAGCAAGGCCAGTAACAGTAACGCTATTATTTTCCGGGTTTTGGCTGACTTGGGCCCCAAAAGCCTTCAGCATCCGTTCTGAGTGGTCGCGGGAAAGAGCAGGTTCAATAACTGTCGTTTGTCCTTCCGTCATTAAACCAGCCAGGAGGATGCAGGATTTAACTTGGGCTGAAGCAATGGGAGAATTGTAGGTAATCGGCTTTAGCTGCTGTCCCTGAATTGCTAGCGGTGCTAACGAATTGCCCTTGCGTCCCCAGATTGTAGCACCCATCTGCTGCAACGGTTGCACGACGCGGGACATCGGACGCGATCGCAGCGAACTATCCCCCGTCACCGCAAAAAATCGCCCTGGGTGAGAAGCCAAAATTCCCAGCATCAGCCGCAAGGTAGTACCGGAGTTACCCGCATTCAAAATATCATGGGGTTCTAGTAGTTGGCCCGATCCAATACCTTTAACCCGCACTAATTCAGTATTCAGCTCGGAAATTTCTGCCCCCAAAGCGCGGAAACATTCAGCCGTACTGCGGGGGTCTTCCCCTAAAAGAAGTCCCCGGATTTGGGTTTCTCCTTGAGCTAAAGCACCCAACATGAGAGCGCGGTGGGAAATGGACTTATCTCCCGGAACCCTTATACTGCCTTGCAAAGACAGCCCGGAGGCGGGTTTTTGAATGAGTAAAGACTGCTGACTTTCTGTAACCTTCAGCGTAACAACCGGAACTGACATTGGGATAGACTGGTGGAGGACTGCGAAGTTAGATCCTACCGTTTTCCCTGTCCTGCCGAATCATTTTTTTTATTTTATAGCAACCTTCTCGGCAGTTAGAACGTTCTTAATTCCACCAAACCCTTGATTCTAGTTTCTTCTTCCCTAGCCCCTAGCCCCTAGATATATTCCTCTCCACACCTTTTATGCTGACGCATCATCGCAAGCCCGTTTGTTTATCCCTAGTTTCCACAGATTTGCCAATTTGGTCTGTGGTGGAAACTGCTGCTACACTTTATCAAAAAGACCGCGATCGCTTCCATTTGCTATTGACCGAACCTGCAATCGAGGAACAAGAACCCGCCTTCCCCGTAGCGTCAGCCTCTGGATCGACGGCTGCATCACCTCGTCTTTTGTGGTTGGAAATCTCCCCCCAGCGCGTGATTATGACCATGCAAGGAAACGGCAAGTTGAGTTATCGTCACCTTTGGGAACGGGGTATTTACGGTCTTAGCCGTTATTGGCTGAACAATGAATTATCAAACGGAAACGGGCAGATCCGCCTGCGTAATTATACCATTAGTTTGACGCTAGAAGGACGACCTTTACCGGAGCATCTGCGGCTCGAATACGAACTGTGGTCAGAAAAAGTACAGTTGGGTCACTACATCTTAAGTTTAGAAATCCATCACTGACAAGTCACTCATTCAAAAGTCACTCATTCAAAAGTCACTCATTCAAAAATACTTTGAGTGTCAGGCATTTAACCACTTCTGAACTGGTGGGTTATTTCTGCCGCGCTGCACTAGGGAAAGGGAAAGGGAGGAAGAGGGGTAAAGAAAAATTGGTCTCTCCAATTCTTCAATTCTTTAATATCCGTTCACATACTCAAACTAAGAGTAATACCGAAAAATCCCATTCTACTTGCATACCTCAAGATACAGCGGGTTTCATTTGCATGAAGTATACTCCGCACGGGCAGAAACTGTTCTTTTTGATTTGTAGGGGCGAAGCATTCCGGCAAATATCTTTGGGTTCAACCAACAAATTAATACGGTCATGCGGAGCCCCTACTACTGGGTTAAAAAAGCTCGCTCTATGACCGTGAACAGTATAGCCCAGAAACCCGGTTTCTTCAAGAAACCGGGTTTCTGTGTACCTCACTCACCTGAAAAAGGCTATAAATCTACATCTGTGTTCATCTGCGTTTATCTGTTTTCATCTGTGGTAAAAAATACCCAATTCACCACTTTTCGGTATTGCTCTTCGATCTCCTAACATATCTGACTATGGCTATATAAGAATATTTTTCAGCATCAACCTGAAAGAGCCCAAAATCTGCCCTTTTGACTAATGACTAATGACCAATGACCAATGACTAATGCCCTATAATTCCTACCTAACTCTCAAACAGAGCTAATGCCTTCTCAAAGTTAGGTTCACCCGATCGTGTTTGCAAAATTGAACGTACCAATTCCACAAAAGCAAAGTCAACTTTGCTATCAATTTTAATAAGTTTACTAGAGGGATAGTAGTTAACATCGTCCGGATCTAATTCACCCGTTGTTCCAGTATACAAAACCAGTTTATCTTTATCCCACAAAAGTACTTTGCCACGTAAAGTAAACTGAAACCAAACAATTTGATTATTTTGGATGCCAAAAAACATATCAAAATAAGACTCATCGCCTTGATACCAAATTCGTTTGATGCTACTATCCTTTCCCGATTTCAGTAGCGTCTGATCGATTTGCCGTAAGGAAAATCCCAGAGCTTTAATCTCATTCAAATCCATAGCAGCATCCATTTCGTCTATCTACCCTTATAACAAAGTGCTTCGGCTTTAGTGCTGAGTACAGCAAAGTGCTGAGTGCAACGGATGCCGTACAAACACAGTCGTTTCCTTGCGGGGAATAGCTCAATACTGTCCTAACATATCTGACTGTGGCCACTAAATGATACAAAGTTCAGGCGAATTTTTCAGGACTATAAAGACATTTTTGTTTAGTTTTACGGATAGAAGAATTTGTGTTCTTTTTCCCGGTTGTCTCTCCCCCACGGGTGCGGTGATAAGCTATTACGCATCTAAATGGAATACAAAGACGGGCTTTCCTGCCCATCCCACAAGAAACTCAGAAAAACTGACGGTCATTTTAGATGCGTAGCAGCTTAAGTAGTTGGTTGGCAGAAAAAGTCCCCCTTGTCCTCCTTGTCTCCCTTGTCTCCCCTATCACCAACTGTTTTTGACCGCACCCCTCCCCCTCTTCCCCTAGCCCCTAGCCCCTATCCCCTATTTTCTTTTTTCTTTTGAATGAGTGACTTTTGAATGAGTGACTTTCCTAGCCGCTAGCCCCTCTTTCTGAGATCTCTCCAGCCTGGACGCAAAGAATTTGAGAGGCGTTTAGCCACGATCGATCGAAATAGTTCAGATGAGTGGTCGTAATCAGAGTTTGAAATCGGTCTTGAATAGCGTCCAGCAGTTGATTTTGACGGTTGGGGTCAAGTTCGGCTAGGACATCATCAAGCAGCAGAAGCGGCGGTTCGCCAACAACTTCTTCGATTAATTTTAGCTCTGCTAGCTTTAGCGCTAAAACCAGAGTTCGCTGCTGACCTTGGGAACCGTATTGGCGAGCTGGTGTTTGGTCGATCGAAAACTCGATTTCGTCGCGGTGAGGGCCGACAAGTGTAGTACCGTGGTGAAGTTCTGCGACGCTACGCTGCTGAATTTTCTCGAAAAAAGCTTGCTGCACGGCTTCTGGGTTGTCTTGTTCTAAAGCAATGTTGGGAAGGTACTTGATTTCAAGTACCTCCTTATTGCCGCTAATTGCTTGATGCCAAGTTTGTGCTATAGGAGCCAAACGCTGTAAGGCTCTGGCTCGACGCCTGGTGACACGGGAACCGGCTGCTACCAATTGTGCATCCCAGAGAGCGAGTTGGGAGTCCTGAGTGCCGATATCTGAGTCCTGAGTCCTGAGTTTTAAGAGAGCGTTACGCTGCCGCAAAATCTTATTGTACTGGTGCAAAATGTGCGCGTAGAAAGGTTCGAGTTGGATTACGAGGGTATCCAGCCAACGGCGGCGGGACTCTGGGCCACCCCGCACCAGGTCTAGATCCAAGCTGGAGAACTGCACGGCATTTAGCGTACCTAAGAATTCCATCTGACGCTTGAGGGATTCGCCTCTAAGAGCAAGGGTACGGCGTCCGTTACAACGCAGTGTTAAAGCGAGGTCAATTATGCCTGTCTGTCGGTCTAGGGTAGCGACGATTTTACCTGCTTCGGCCCCTTCTTGAACTAAGTCGCGATCGCGCGTAACGCGATGGCTCTTTAGCGTCGAAAGCAACTCCACCGCTTCCAACAAATTGGATTTACCCTGAGCGTTATTACCCACCAAAATCGTTTTGGGGGCGCTAAACTCTACCCTCCGATCCAGGTAGTTGCGGAACTTAAAGAGGTGAAGGGTTTTTAGGTACATCTGAAAGTCAAAAGTCAAAAGTCAAAAGTCAAAAGTCAAAAGTCAAAAGTCGAAAGTCAAAAGTCAAAAGTCAAAAGTCAAAAGTCAAAAGTCGAAAGTCAAAAGAAAATAGGAATTGGGGACTGGGGAAATAAAAAGAAGGATTTCGATCGAGAATTGAACATCATTTCTTATACCAAATCCGGGTTGATTATCCCCTTTATTCTTTAGTCCGCGTAGGCGGACTTCGTTTGTGTAGCCCCACTATGAGAGGGTGAGGGTTAAAAAGGGGGTAGCTAACCCGGATTTGGTATTACTCACTAAGCTGTCGCACATCTAAGTTGCACTTTTTGGAGCCAGAACTCCTTTCTATGAGGCATTCGGCGCGGAAAACTAGATGCGCGTTCGCTTAGCCCCTCTCAACCCCCTTACCCCATTTTCTTTTGACTTTTGAATGAGTGACTTTTGACTTTTCTACCTTGCGCTTCGCCAGCGAATAAAGAGTTTTTCCATCTCGATCCAAACAAACATCAACATACTGAAGCCAAGGCAGATCAAGAGTTCCATCCAATCGAGTACCTGGGTGCCAAAGAAAGCTCGCAGGGGTGGAACGTAAATCAGCATTAGCTGCAATATTGTGGTGAAGATCACCGCTCCCCAAACGAAAAGATTTGTGCGGGGGTCTAACTCTATTGTCAGTTGGGTGTTGGAGCGAATTGCGATCGCGTGCCCCATCTGAGCGAGACAGAGGGTCGTGAACACCATTGTTTTCCAACGATTTGGATCGCCTGAGGCATGGGCATGGGTGTAAGCCCACTGCATCAGGAGAATGGTGAGAATAGCAAAAACAATCCCAATCCGGATCATATAAGACCCTAATCCTCGTGAAAAAATGCTTTCGCGGGGACTAAAAGGAGAACGCTTCATCACATTTGGTTCTGCTGGTTCCACAGCCAAAGCGAGGGCGGGAACGCCATCTGTTACCAGGTTCATCCAAAGAATTTGCAAGGGCGTGAGCGGGACACCTCCCAAACCCAGGATCGGAGCGGCAGCAATGGTCAGCACCTCCCCGATGTTGGAGCCGAGAATATATTTAATAAAACGACGGATATTCGTGTAGACGACTCGCCCTTCTTCTGTCGCGGCGACGATAGTGGCAAAGTTATCATCCAGCAGCACCATATCGCTGGCTTCTTTGCTGACATCTGTGCCGGTGATACCCATAGCGATACCGATATCAGCCTGCTTGAGGGCGGGGGCATCGTTAACGCCGTCTCCCGTCATAGCGACAAATTTGCCACGACTTTGCAGAGCTTGTACGATGCGTAGTTTGTGTTCTGGGGAGACACGGGCGTAGATGCTAACGAGGTCTACCTGCTCCTCCAGCTCTTTTTGGCTGAGTTTTTGCAATTCTTGACCTGTCAGGACGCGATCGCCTTCTGAGGCAATACCCAGGTCGTAGGCGATCGCTTTGGCGGTCAGCTGGTGGTCTCCGGTAATCATCACAGTCCGAATTCCCGCCTGCTTGCATTTGGCTACTGCCCCCCGCACTTCTGGGCGCGGTGCATCCAGCATTCCCACTAAGCCCAGCCAGATTAATTCCTGCTCGATAGTTTCATCTGGTTCTGCGGACGGTTGGGTGTCCAAGGGTTTGTAGGAAAAACCCAGTACGCGCAACCCTTTAGCTGCCATCTGGTTATTTTGGTCTAGAATCTGCCTGCGATCGTTATCTGTGAGTCCAACAGCGCTAGCGCCCGCCTGATATGAAGTGCAGCGTTCCAAAATCAGTTCTGGAGAACCCTTTGTATAGATCGAGAACAGAGATTGGGAAGACTCCCCAGTTCCCATTCCCTGACAAACCACGCTCATGCGCTTGCGTTCCGAGGAAAAAGGAATTTCGGCAACGCGAGGCATTTGTGGGCTTTGCGACTCTTTTGCGATCCCGCCTTTTCCTGCCAGAGTGAGCAATGCCCCCTCAGTTGGATCTCCCAAAATTATCCAGTTTCCGCCTTGAGAGCCGGGTGCATTTTGGGGCTGGCACTGTAACTCTGCATCATTGCATAACACGCAGGCAAGCAGTAGCGTTTGCAGTTCTGGATATCGATCTGATACTACGGATCGATCTTCCAGTTGAAACTGGCCTTCGGGAGTATAACCTTCGCCACTGACGCGAAATATTTGGTTACCAGTGGCTACCTGCTGCACCACCATTTTGTTTTGGGTGAGTGTGCCGGTTTTATCCGAGCAAATGGTTGTGACCGAACCTAAAGTTTCTACAGCTGGTAGTTTGCGAATTAGGGCATTACGGCGCACCATGCGCTGGGTTCCCAGTGCCAAGGTCACCGTAATTACAGCTGGCAAGCCTTCTGGAACTACAGCCACTGCCATACTCAGAGAAACTTTCACCAGTTCTATAAAATTGTTGAAATTCCAGCCGTTTTTGAGCAGACCGCCCAAAACTACTACAACCACCAGAATCAAAGAACCAGTGACTAAGACATTACCCAGCTGGCCCATCCGCTGTTGCAAGGGGGTTGGTTCGCTTTCCACCCCTTGCAGCATGGTGGCTATCTTGCCCAGTTCCGTAGCCATCCCCGTGCTGGTAACGATTACTTTGGCGCGTCCCTGGACGACTTCGGTGCCTTGAAACACCAAATTGATGCGATCGCCCAAGGATGTATCTTCAGGCAGATCCAAGTCGGCTTGCTTATTTACTGCTTGGGCTTCCCCAGTCAGCGCCGCCTCCCGGATTTGGAGATTCGATTCTTCAATCAGACGCCCATCTGCTGCCAGTTGCACCCCGGCTTCCAGGAGCATGATGTCCCCCGGTACAAGCTCCTTGGCGCTTACTTCCAGAGTTCTGCCGTCCCGAATTAGGCGCACCTTGGGGGAGGAAAGGCGCTTGAGGGCGGCAAGAGCTTTTTCAGCGCGGGTTTCCTGGAGGTAGCCCAAGACGCCGTTGAGGATCACAATTGCTAAGATTGCGATCGTATCTTTAAAAGGAACTTCACCAGGGGATAACCCCTCTGTTTGCAGTTTTACTACATCGACGATGCCAGAGATAATTGCCACGCCAATCAGCATCAACAACATAATGTTGCTGAACTGGTCTAGCAGGATCTGCCAAGCACTGCGACCGGCAATTTCTTGCAGTTCGTTGGTGCCATAGCGCTGCACACGCGCTGACACTTCCTGGGAGGTTAAGCCGATGTTGCGATCGCTATCTAGCCTAGTCAGTGTCTTCTCAACATCCAAGGAGTGCCAAGCTACTGCTAAATCTTGTGACTCTGGGGATCTGGGTGTTGCGCCTAACTCCCTTGAGAGTCTGCCATCTGATTTGAGCAAACCGAGTACCCAGAAAACTCCACCCAGCAATAAACAGACTATAGGTAATGATTTAATTACTTGCGCTGCAACTAGGTTAATTCCAATACCGCGTGCATCCGAAAGACTGGTACTCCCTGTAATCAAAACGCACTGCTGGCTTAACTCTCTGCAAACTATATATCCCGATGCGTAAGTCGCACTAATCCCTATCAAGGAGAACAGCACTGCGGCTATCAGTAAACCTGTCTTATTCACATCTACCTCTCTACTCTGTATCTCACGGGGGAAAAAGCGCCCAGTCGCTTTTTCCAAACAAACTATCCCCAAAGATAGCGGAAGCGGGGGTTGGATTGGGGCTTTTAGCTCTGCAACGACTCTGACACCTCCTGGGTAGTAAACTCAGAGTTGTGTTTTGGGACGCAATTCTGGGTTAAACCCAGATCCCTTTTGAGGAGTTGCAGCTTTCGATCGATTTCCTGAGTATGCCACCTTCTAAGAAAATAGACAAAGCAGGACATTGCCATCCTGTCTAACCTCACCCCTCGGTGACTGGTGAGGATTTTCTGACTCACCCGTTTCAATGGCTACCGACAAAGAAGGAGAATGTTCCGTCTTATCTACAAGAGACAAGGTGAGGATACCCTCAAAGGTTTTCACCCATTGAAAAAGTTGAGTACGTGGAATATGATGCTGTTTAATGAAACGAGCAACCCGATTCCACACACTCCAGTGATGCTTAGTCAAATCCTCTGGTCTGACTAAGCAATGTGGTGGTTTTTCGGTTAAGTTCATGGCTCTACGAGCTATTACCATTCCAGCTGATGTGCCGCTATTTAGCCCGTACTTAGCCATGAATTTAATCATTCCAATGATGCTGGTAAAGGCTGGATTAACTTTAATTAACTCAACGCCATGTCTTCTGCATCGCGATTCTAGGGAAGTTCTAAATATGCTGGTACTGAGGTTAGAAAGCATTTCATTGTAAAGCTTGCTTTCTTCACTCATTGCAGCTTTCTTTTTACTGAAGTCTAAGGATTCAATTGCAATAGCACAACCCAGAGACTCAGCTAACCTAACAACTTCGCAAACAATATCTCGCATCCGAGCTTGTCGCTGCCCAGATGTTAAGTCTTTCCATTGAAATGGTAGTTCTTGAAGATAGTTAATATTGCCATCTGGTTTTACGTAACTAATAGAAATATAGTATGAGTTAAAATCAATCCCTACGCAACCATTTCTCCGGTTATGAATAACAGGTATTGGTTGTACATAAGTCGTAAGGTGAATATACCAAGTATCTTCTTTGTGTTCCCGTCTAAATACTTGTGCGGTGATTGGTTTTTGAGTTTCTAGGGCATAGTTTAAATCGCCTCTACGATGACGTTGTTCTCTGTCATCAGCACTAAAACTTAAGTCTAAAAACTCTCCGTATTCATCCCTCATGCAGCGAGGTATGCGAATATTAAGACGGTAATTCCCCTCATCATCAACAGGAAATACCTTCATCATTGTGCCGCCACCTAACTGCGATTTACCAACACAGTAGAACCTACCCGAACGTTTCTTCCTCCAATCTTCTAGCCATTGCCCATGAGAAGCATAGCCATTCTCGTCTAAATGGTATTGAGCGTTAAAGAGTTTACGGTCACCAAAGCAAATATGTAGTCGCTTAGATGACTCTAATTGTTGTTGATGGTCTTTCCGAAGCGACGCTATTTTAAAGGTTTTAGACTTTAATCCTAATAACTGGTTCTTAAAACATTGTTTAGCTTCAAAGGTTGGAAATCCCTTTTTAAGTTGCTTCTCTAGTAATTTTTGAAGAGCTTTCGCTCGGTTTTCTTTCTTCTTGATGAGTTCTTCGATCCGAGCAATATTGCTTGCCCTGGCCGACTCTAATTGAGCGAGACATTGCTTAGCTTCAGTAGCTATAGAATCTGCCCAAGCCCAATCTACATCAAACTCTTTTTGAAGGCGTTTTTCTACTTCGTCTTCAGTTAATCCTGATTGAAACCAATTCAAGGCAGTTCTACGCCAAGATTCATACCTGAAACCCAGAATCTCAAGCGTAGGATGATATTCTATTTTTGCCTCAATCCCTACTTGATGCCCGTGTTTCTTTGCCATTCTTAGCACTGAATTTCTTTACTCAAGGTTAACATAGTCTGGGTAGTAATCATAAGGCTTTAATTTGATGAGCGGATGCTACCTTAAGAGCGCCAACCGCTGTTCTTATATCACTGCGTTGCCCAACGTCTCTTCAGCTAAACCTGGAATTTCTGATGTTTTGGGCACGATAACTGGCAAAGCTTGAGGTATAAGGCGGAATTTAGCCGGAGTGTATGTCGTTACCTCGCCATCGGTGTTGATGGGGCGGGGTTCGATCGTCGTTATTTCAAATTCCTGACCTTCAAGGGTACGAACACCAGGCCACTCGGCGTGCTGTCCTTGTTTGATTGCGGGTAGCCGTAGCAGTAGATCCCACCAGTGCTTAGTTTCCAGGCTATACAGATCTAGTCTTTGGTCGTTGATTTTAGCGTCATCCCGGACAATCATACCACCGCCGTAGTATAGACCGTTGCCGACGGCAATTTGCAATGTTTTGACTCGAATTGTACGATCGCTCTGACGGATCTCTGCCCAGAAGGGTCGCGCTTGCCAAACTACCTGTATGGCCGTTGCAGCATAAGCCAGCACACCCCACTGTTGCTTGACTTCTTTGTTTAGCTGCTGGGTGATTTTCACGCTCAGACCCAGACTGGCTACGTTAAAGAAGAGTTTGCCATTAACGCAACCTAAGTCGATGTGCTTTACTTGACCGTTGGCAATGATTTCGCAAGCTGCGGATAAATCTGTGGGAATTCCCAGAGTCCTCGCCAAGTCGTTAGCTGTTCCCAAAGGTAGGATACCCAAGGGAAGTTGTGTTTCGATGAGAGCTTCTGCTACAGCATTGAGGGTGCCATCGCCGCCACCGATGATTGCTAAATCGACGCGATCGCTATATTTACGAATCACAGAAGGTGCCAGCTTTGATTGTTCGGCTGATTTATCTAGAACATCAAAGCCTAATGCTTGCAATTGGCTAACCGCCTGGGAGAGGTTTTCTTTACCCCGCCGGGAATGACCGTTCACTAACAACAGCGCTCGCCGACTCATCTATCTTCGTCCTTCATCTCAATGCCCAATGCCCAATCTAAAGCTTATTATTTTTAACTTATTTGCAACAACCCTCTGTAGTTATATATTTGTGTTTCAGTAGGGTGCGGTCATAAGTAGTTGGTTGGCACAAAGTGTCCCCCTTGTCCCCCTTGTCCCCCCTATCACCAACTGTTTTTGACCACACCCGTTTCAGTATGGCCGGTGCTATCTATGACCTATTGCCTGAGAATTGCAGACATACCTACCAGCGAACGTCCCCGCGAAAGATTGATGACTCATGGCCCCAAGAGTCTTGCCACTGCGGAACTGATTGCAATTTTATTGGGTACTGGTCAGGGGCCTGGTAAACTGTCTGCGGTAGGCTTAGGACAATATATTTTGCAACAATTGAGCCAACACGGACGAGACCCCCTGGCGGTATTGAGGGATATTAGTGCTGCCGAGTTGATGGAGATCCCTGGAATTGGCCCAGCCAAGGCGACAACGATTTTAGCGGCGATCGAATTAGGGAAGAGAGCTTTTGCCACGCGACCGCTCGATCGGGCCACAATTGATAGTCCTGCTGCCGCCGCCGCTACACTCAGCAACGATTTAATGTGGCAAGCTCAGGAAAGATTCGCGGTTTTGTTACTGGATGTCAAGAATAGGTTGATGGGGACGCAGGTAATTACCATTGGTACAGCGACAGAGACATTGGCGCATCCGCGAGAGATTTTCCGAGAAGTAATCAGACAAGGAGCTACGCGGGTTATAGTAGCGCACAACCATCCATCTGGGAACGTCGAGCCAAGTCAGGAAGACATCAATTTAACGAAGCAGCTATTAACAGGGGCGCAGTTTTTGGCTATACCCCTACTCGATCACTTAATTTTGGGAAATGGCGACCATTTAAGTTTGCGAGAAACCACAACTTTATGGGATGAGTGTCCCCAGGGAGATTAATATTGTTTCCTGCTGGTTGTGGATTGGCGCTACCTGTGTTATATTAAAAATTCATGGGCGATTAGCACAGTGGTAGCGCACTTCCTTCACACGGAAGGGGTCACTGGTTCAAATCCAGTATCGCCCATATAAAAAATTAGATACAGCAAAGATTAAAGCGATTGATCGGAGATGACTATGCTCTGATATTTAATTTTTTGGGATGAATGTCTTGATTTTTGACTATACAACTGCTCTAAGCAGCAAGCTGCGCCAACGCCTGGAAGCGATGTAAAGAAAGCAAAAGTAATAAAAAATTAGCTTTTTTTTCTTTCTTTTATTTTTACTGTTCCATTACTAGATTCGCCCGTATTATCATATTGCTCATTGCCGTACATTTCTTTAGGTCGCAGAAGTTCTGAGCGGAAAGATTGTCTGATTTGAAGATTTAAATATCGGATTTGGAATGGTTGCCACTGCTGCCAAGCTTGATAACGACTTTCGGCTAACTTTTCAGACAGATTGGGAGGTAATTTATCGGCTTTTAAATCCAAAGCTTTGGCAAGAAAATCGGCTAAAACAACGCTATCTTGAATTTCTCCCAATATACCTTGAATTGTCTTTATGTCTTCCAAATAAGCGTTATAAGTCGCTCCATAAAAGTTAGTAAATAACTCCATTTGGTAGCGCACGCGCTTAGTTTGTTTGCGGAGGCTGTGCAGAACATCTTTATGCAGCGCTAATTCTTGTTCTACCGTTTCATGACTCATATTCGTGAGCGCCTGAATTTCTGCATTCTCAGCTTTGGTTCCCACCAACCAACCAGGGTGAAGCAACAACTGACTTACTTGAGGTAACAGTAAATCCGGTAGCACCGATTGAATAGGTAAATCAGCCTGCTGCTGATAAGAAGGTTGTTTCAGCCACTCTATAAAAGCCTGCTTTAGATCCTGATAGCGCGACTTTTCTAGAGTTGTTTTTACTTCGTTGAAAGCCTGTTGACGCTGTTGAGCCAGATGCTTCAAAGCAGTATCGACAACTTTCTGTTCGGACTTCGGCAAAGCAGGTTGGTAATGACTTATGAACGCTTCCTCAAGAACGTCTAAGTCTCGCAGCGTTCCCAGAATGCGAGCAATTTTGGCAATATGTTTGTCTTGAGCGTATTTTGGCAGATCTAAAGCGGGTGCGAAACCCGTTACGGCTGTCCGCAGGCGACGCATACCGACGCGCATTTGGTGCAAGGCTTCGGGATCTTTGTCTTTGAGAACATCGGCTTCGTGCTTGATTGTTTTGTGAAAGTGTTTCTCAATTGCTAAATGAGCAAAGTCGCCCAAAGTTTTTGCTCTTGTTGCGGTGTCTGCTGTCATAATTAGTTCTCCAAAAGCATAGTCGGTAGCAATAATTAGCCTGGGGTTGAAAGCTTCATATTCAGAAACTCTATGATACTATTTCTGAACTAATTGCTGGTCAATGACTTAAACCAAGAGGGCGTACTAAAATCGTGTGGGCTGGAAACCCATAAGTCATAGCGCGTCAAAGTTTCTCCTGTTTGCAAGTTTTTGATGAAAGGTCTGCCAGTCCAGATTTGGCAGCTACATAATTTTTTGGGCAGAGCGAGTTCAAAACCTCCCTCTATGGGTTGAATCTGGAAAAATTCGATGTGCCAGTGGGCTGGTTCAATGGCAACATATTCTTGGGGTTTTTCTGTACTTTTGTGTTTGTTGCGTGAGAGGTTGGGAGTGGGTTCGATCGCAGTCGGCAGAAAATCGATATCCAACAAGTCCGGTTTCATTCCGCAAGCTTCCACAAACGCCAGTACCTGCTGCCAATTATAAACCGGGGACGAATCCCCATCCCAGCGAGTATTCTCTCCAAAGCAGTGTCCGCCCAGCAGCCAAACGAGTTTGCCTAAGATCGCTTCAAGTCTGGGCCGATCGCTCTGCAAAACTTCCACATCTTCAGGCAATAGTATCCTATCGGGAACGCACCACCAGTATTCCCAAGACATGAGGGGATTGAGCGGAATCAGTCGTTTAATGATACCGGGAATGCGATCGCGCAATTGGATTTCCCAGATCTCCTTAGTAGATGCTTCTTCCGCATCGGGAAGCAGTTGAGTCAGGTTTTCAGCTAAAGGATGTTGCTGTGCAAGCATCATCTCGTTTGGGATAAAGCCGTCGAGGTTTAGCATAGGGGTAGGGTCAAGAAAAGTCAAAAGTCACTCATTCAAAAGTCAAAAGTCAAGAAGGGATTGGGGGCTAGGGGAAGTGGGAGAGTGGGGGAGTGGGGGAGTGGGGGAGTGGGAGAGTGGGGGAGTGGGGGAGTGGGGGAGTGGGATTTTGCAGATCTTCCCCCTCTTCTCTCTTCCCTCAACGCTCGCCCCTAGCCCCTAGCCCCTTCTTGACTTTTGACCAATTACAGCCAATTTGTCATGGAACCTTGGAAAAGTGTAGTGTAACAACCGCTTCTACTTGGAGGAAACCCCTTAAAATGGGTTGGATTTGCACACCCTTACTCCAAAGCAATCATTATGCCTCGTCGTAACGACCTCCACAAAATCCTGCTGTTGGGTTCTGGCCCAATTGTAATCGGCCAAGCCTGCGAATTCGACTATTCGGGCACTCAGGCTTGCAAAGCACTACGCAGTGAAGGCTACGAGGTGGTCTTGGTTAACTCCAACCCAGCCACCATTATGACCGATCCAGAAACGGCAGATCGCACCTATATTGAGCCGCTGACGCCTGAAATGGTGGAAAAAGTGATTGCCAAAGAGCGTCCCGACGCCCTGCTGCCGACGATGGGCGGGCAAACGGCGCTAAATTTAGCTGTAGCCTTATCAAAAAATGGCGTCTTGGAACGGTACGGCGTCGAATTGATTGGAGCTAAACTGGAAGCGATCGAAAAAGCAGAAGACCGAAAGCTCTTTAAAGAAGCGATGGAAAAAATTGGGGTAGGTGTCTGTCCCTCTGGCATCGCCTCCAATGTAAACGAAGCTAAGACGATCGGTCACCAAATTGGCAGCTATCCCCTAATTATTCGACCAGCTTTTACGATGGGAGGGTCGGGTGGTGGGATCGCCTACAACCAAGAAGAATTTGAAGAAATGGCCCAGGTAGGCATAGATGCCAGTCCGGTTTCCCAAATTTTGATCGAACAGTCGCTTCTAGGCTGGAAAGAATATGAATTAGAGGTGATGCGAGATCTAGCAGATAACGTAGTGATTATCTGTTCGATCGAAAACCTAGACCCGATGGGCATCCACACGGGCGACTCGATCACGGTAGCACCAGCACAAACGCTGACCGACAAGGAATACCAACGGCTGCGGGATGCCTCCATCAAGATTATCCGCGAAATTGGCGTAGAAACTGGCGGATCTAATATCCAGTTTGCCGTCAATCCGGTGAACGGCGACATGATTGTCATTGAAATGAACCCCCGTGTATCTCGTTCATCGGCATTAGCTTCCAAGGCTACTGGGTTCCCCATTGCCAAATTTGCGGCTAAATTGGCGGTGGGTTACACGCTGGATGAAATTAATAATGATATTACGAAAAAGACTCCGGCATCGTTTGAACCGACGATTGACTATGTGGTAACGAAAATCCCCCGCTTTGCGTTTGAAAAGTTTCCGGGAACGCCAGCGATACTGACAACGCAAATGAAATCGGTGGGAGAAGCAATGGCGATCGGACGGACGTTCTGCGAATCGTTCCAGAAGGCGTTGCGAAGTTTAGAAACGGGTCGCGCCGGTTGGGGTTGCGACAAAACGGAAAAATTGGCTTCTTTGGAACAAATCCGCGCCCAGTTGCGGACGCCGAATCCCGAACGGATTTTCACTGTGCGTCACGCGATGCAGATGGGAATGTCGGTAGAAGATATTTATGAACTAACGGGAATTGACCCTTGGTTTTTAGATAAGATGAAGGAATTGCTGGAAACCGAGAAATTCCTGAAACGCACTCCTTTGGAACAACTGAAAAAAGAGGAGTTGTTTGCGATCAAGCAACAGGGATATAGCGATCGCCAAATTGCCTTTGCCACCAAAACCAAAGAAGACGATGTGCGGGAGTATCGCAAGCGCTTGGGCGTTCTGCCTATTTACAAAACTGTAGATACTTGTGCGGCGGAATTTGAGGCGTTTACTCCTTATCACTATTCCACTTATGAAATGGGTTGTGGGGAAGATGCTGAAAATTCAGTATCTCTCAATTACCCGTTGCAAGGGGAATCGGAAGTGCTACCATCCGATAAACAAAAGGTGATGATTTTGGGTGGTGGGCCGAATCGCATCGGGCAAGGGATTGAGTTTGACTATTGCTGCTGTCACGCTGCCTACGCTTTGCGGGGTGCAGGATTTGAGACGATCATGGTTAATTCTAATCCAGAGACGGTTTCGACGGATTACGATACGAGCGATCGCCTCTATTTTGAACCCCTCACCAAGGAAGATGTTCTCAATATCATCGAAACGGAAAAACCAGTCGGAATTATTATCCAGTTTGGCGGTCAAACGCCACTGAAATTGGCACTTCCACTGCAAGAAGCACTCCTCAATCATCCAGAACTCGGTACGAAAATTTGGGGAACATCTCCCGATTCGATCGACATTGCGGAAGACCGAGAACGGTTTGATGAAATTGTCCAAAAACTGCATTTGCTGACGGCTGAAAATGGAATTGCTCGTTCTGAA
This sequence comes from Argonema galeatum A003/A1, assembly GCF_023333595.1. Classification (GTDB taxonomy): domain Bacteria; phylum Cyanobacteriota; class Cyanobacteriia; order Cyanobacteriales; family Aerosakkonemataceae; genus Argonema; species Argonema galeatum. The sequence goes on along the minus strand of NZ_JAIQZM010000001.1, from coordinate 574,512 downwards.
CAGGAAGCGCTGACTATTGCACGGCGAATTGGTTATCCGGTAGTGGTTCGTCCCAGCTACGTTTTGGGCGGACGCGCAATGGAAATCGTCTACTCGGATAAGGATTTGGATCGTTACATGACGATGGCGGTGCAGGTTGAACCGGAAAAACCTGTGCTAATTGATAAGTTCTTGGAAAATGCGGTTGAAGTGGATGTGGATGCGATCGCCGATAGCACTGGAAATGTTGTGATTGGCGGTATCATGGAACACATCGAACAAGCGGGAATTCACTCAGGTGATTCTGCTTGCACCCTGCCAACAACTTCTCTATCTCCGGCAATTCTGCAAACAATTCGCGAGCAAACAATCCGGTTAGCAAAAGCCCTCAATGTCATTGGTTTGATGAATATTCAGTATGCCGTCGTAGGGGCTTATGGCTATGCACCGCAGGTTTACATTTTAGAGGCAAATCCCAGGGCGTCGCGCACGGTGCCGTTCGTATCGAAGGCAATTGGCAAGCCGTTGGCGAAGCTGGCTTCTTTGATTATGTCAGGTAAAACCTTGGAGGAGTTGGGTTTGACTAAGGAAATTATACCCAATCACATTGCGGTGAAAGAAGCGGTATTGCCCTTTGATAAATTCCCCGGTACGGATACTATACTTGGCCCAGAAATGCGATCGACTGGGGAAGTGATGGGCATTGATACGGATTTCGGCAAGGCGTTTACCAAAGCAGAATTGGCGGCGGGAGTGCGGTTGCCATTATCGGGAACGGTGTTTGTATCGATGAGCGATCGCGATAAAATAGCGATAGTTCCAGCAGTAAAAGAACTGATGGAATTAGGCTTTGATATTGTCGCCACCGATGGCACTCGTCGCGTCCTCCAAGAAAATGGCTTGAAAAAGATCGGTTTGGTGCTGAAGGTACACGAAGGGCGTCCTCATATTGTAGACGCGATTAAAAATCAGAAAATTCAGCTAGTTCTCAACACTCCTTCTGGGGAAGAAGCAGCAACCGATGCGCGTTTGTTGCGGCGTACTGCCTTAGCTTACAAAGTGCCGGTGATTACCACGATCGCCGGGGCCAAAGCTAGTGCTGCTGCGATCGCACGTTTGCAATCCTCACCCCTGGATGTAAAAGCGATTCAAGACTATTTCTAGGGTAGTGGAGAATGGGTAATTTCAGATTGCAAATTGAATAATTTCAGATTTATTAAATTTGAAATCTCAAATCTAAAATTTGAAATTACCCATTACCCATTTACCATATTAAGATCTAAATGGGTAGTTTTCGTACTCGATAGCGATTATTTTCTACTGTCACAATTGCCCCAGTTGCCAAATCCTCACGACACTCTGAAATAACTGACAGCAGTCTGGCACTAACAAATGCTGGAACAGTATTTTTCACTCTAAAAATAACTACACTTGGCGCAACATCAGCACTCACAGCCAACAAATCGCCAAAGTCTAGGTCAAATGTTAAAACAATCCTATCCTCTTGTCTCGCCTTTTCCAAAATATCTGGATCTGGTAACCGTTGTAAGCGTTCTTCCCGCAGGTGAACAGCATCATATCCCAATTGGCGGAGTGTCTGCACAACAGTCATAGAAATACCCATATCTGCCAGAAATTTCACACTGTACTCCCGCTAAATGGACGAACTTCTTCACTTGCCAAGAATGCCGCATACTGAAGGCAGGCACTGATATCTTCCGCTTCCAAATCGGGATACTCCTTGATAATTTCCTCTACACTCATTCTATTTGCTACCAAACTGATTACCAAAGAAACGGTAATCCGCATTCCGCGAATGCAAGCGCGTCCTCCCATAATTTGCGGATCGAACGTAATGCGATCGAACATGACTGCCTCCTAATAACGTCTCTAACTTTCTCAATTATATCGCTTGGTAATCTCCAACTTTTGGAGGGTGCGTTACACTGCGCTTAATCCTTTCTGGCTGAAAGAATATCTATAAAAGCCGCAGAGGGGCAGAGGGGCAGAGGGGAAAAAGAATGATAGATAATCTTCTGGCCCAAAGGGAGTAATCCAACCTACTAATTTAGTAAGGAGTTGCCTAATACTCGGTCAAAACGTTTTTTAGTGAATAAAAGTAACAATTATGAAAGTTTTCTTGACAATATATTAGCCGATTGGTATTTATTTTGTCATGGGGTACTAATTTTCCCAGCGAAAAAGAGCAAAGAAAATCTGCCATTAGCCTGTAGTCCTCTGGAGGCAAAGATGTCATATAGTCAATTCACAAACCTAGAAATGATTGAAACCAACTTTGGCATAACTATTGCTGACAGAGTTGGCATTTTTGCAAATATACCAGAATCTGAATATAGCGATCTTCTCAGTCAAACTCTGCAAGAAAATATTTCTTTAGCTTTAGCTATTAATACCGAAAAAGCTCGCTCAGAATTAATTGTTACGCCTCTTTTAGTAGAACTTAGAAAACAGTTTCAGTATCAGATAAGCTTTTTTTCAGGAAAAGAATTTAATGTAGATTTAGAAAAAGGATTGAATGGGTTTTGTGACTTTCTGATTAGTCGCTCCCCCGAACAACTGCTCATTAAAGCTCCGGTTGTCGCCTTAGTAGAAGCTAAAAATGATAATATTCAAGCTGGACTCCCACAATGTATGGCAGAAATGATTGCCGCCCAACTCTTTAATGAAAGAAGAAATAATAATATTACCGAAATATATGGGGTTGTCACCACAGGGACAAACTGGAAATTTTTACGCCTTACTAATCAACTTATGGAAGTCGATTTAAATGATTATTTTATTGATAATATCAGTAAAATAGTTGGGATATTAAAGTATTTAATGACCCCAGTTAACTTGAATAGCAAATAATTAATGTCTTTGACTCCACTCATGTTAAACCCCAAAAAGTGTCCGCTCTTGTCTGTTACAGCGTGACCAAATATAAAAATTTGGAAGAACCTCCCGCTTTTTTTGAAGACGTTTTAAACGAAGATTTGTTTTTCGATCTGACCTAATACCAAATCCTTGCTATAATTAGAAGTGATTAATAATAGGCGATGGGCTAAGAATAAAAACTTATGATATCTGCTACTGTAATTTCTCTTCCTTTAACGGAATTTGTCGAGAAACTGGTTTAGGGGGTTTTATGACTACTCACTTAGAAAAAGCAACTGTTGAAAATCTGGAACTTTACGAACAGGATTACTATTTGTGGATGATAACAACCGCTAATTTACTGCGTGAGCGCCGTTTTGAAGAAATTAATTTTGAACATCTAATTGAAGAAATAGAAGAGATGGGGAAAGATAAGCGGCGCGAGTTAAAAAGCAGGTTGGTAGTGCTACTCATGCACATTCTCAAATATCAATATCAAATAGAAAAGCGCTCCTCAAGTTGGGTAAGTACGATTTTGGAGCAGTACGACCAAATTGAATATCTGCTAGAAGACAGTCCCAGTCTCAAGCCTTACTATCTGGAAATATTTAAGCAGTGCTACTCCAAAGCAATTCGCAATGCCAGTGCTGAAACCAAATTATCTGTTAATGCTTTTCCCAATGAGTCTCCCTTTTCCCCTGAAGATGTGATTAATTCTGATTTCATTTTTTCTCTAGTTAACGAGGATGAGATTTAGGTGAACGGGAGCATCCCATTTTTGCAAATATCTTTTGGCGGAAAGCAGAAGTTATATTATATCATTATTTTAAGACTCTGATGAATCAAATACCACATCTTCATAGAAAAGTTCGATCGCACAACGAAAATCAACGCTAGTTAGATGAATTTCTTCTCCCTCTGTATAAGTATAAAGTTCCCAAACTCCTCTATCATTTAGTCGGAAACATTCAACTGTAATTTGTTCCGCATTAATAAGGACGTATTCTCTGAGGGTTGAGATGCGGCGATATTGTTGAAATTTTTTACCCCGGTCGAAACTTTCTGTACTCGGAGAAAGAACTTCAGCAATTAAACAGGGGTGATAAATGACTTTGCGGGCGTTTCTGTCCACTTCATCGCAAGTGACCACCACATCAGGGTAGTGAAAGGGGCCATCTTCAGCTACACCCACTTTGGCATCTGCCATATAAACCCGACAAGAACCGCCTCGGAGATAATTTTTGAAGGCAGTAGTCAGGTTGACAGCTATGGCATTGTGGGGAAGCGTCCCCCCAGTCATGGCAAAAACTTCGCCGTTGATGTATTCGTATTTAATCGGTTGTTGTTCTTCCCAGTCTAGATATTCCTGGGGACTCATGTATTTAGGTTCGGGACTAGCTACCATAGTAGACCTCCTCATGCAGTTGGACAAATTCACAGATGCGATCGCATATCCTCTCGCATAAATTTTACAACTTTATTAGCCCTTTTTTACAGCATAAAAAATCTTATTTTAAACTTCTAATGATTATTATTATCATAGTATAATTGATATTGTCTTGAAGAGTGTGGAAATTTTATGGAAATTACTCTTCAACCAAAACTCGAACAGTCGAGCGAGCGAACGGAGTCTATCTGATGTCCTACAGCGAATTTACTTTAGCCAAAGCCAAACAAGAGTTCGGCTTGACCACGTTAGAGAAGCGCGATATTTTCGCTGCTGTGCCTGAATTAGCAGCCAGTAATTTACTCCTAGAAAGTCTCAACTATCAGCTGTCGATCGCTTTAGGCAGTAATAGTGAAAAAGCGCGCTCTGAACTAATTATAGCGCCAATTTTAGTTGATCTACGTCGCCAATTACAGGAGCAGATTAATTTATTTTCGGGTGTAGATTTTACTGTTGATGATACCAAAGGATTAAACGGTATTTGCGATTTTATTATTACTAAATCACCAGAAATTCTCATTGTGACAGCGCCAGTAATTACAGTTGTAGAAGCTAAAAAAGAGAATATTAATGCTGGTTTTGGTCAGTGTGCAGCAGAAATGGTAGCAGCCCAAATTTTTAACGAGCGATCGGCATCTGAGATTAAAACAATTTACGGTGCAGTGACGACTGGCAGTATTTGGCAATTCCTCAAACTAGAACGACAAACATTGAGCATTGATTTGAGCGAATATTATCTCAAAGATGTGAATAAAATTCTCGGTATTTTAGCTAGTGGCATCTCTCAAGGAAATCATACTGAGTGAACATTTTTGTAGGGACACGGCATAATTAAAACTTTGGATGACCGACATTATTTTATGATGCCGTGTCCAAATCAGCATAATTGACAAGGGAAGAACCGTAACTATTCCACCGTCACCGATTTAGCCAAATTTCTCGGTTGATCCACATCCAAACCGCGACGTGCCGCAATGTGATAAGCTAATAATTGCAGCGGAATTACAGTGACAATGGGGGAAAGAATTTCATCCACTTTTGGCACAGGCAAGATATCATCAAATATTTCACTTGCCTCCGCGTCATTCATTGCTGTTACACCAATCAAGCGGGAATCGCGGGCTTTCGCTTCTTGGGCATTTGAGAGAACTTTCTCATAATTAACGCCACCCGGCATTGCGATCGCAACCACTGGTACTTTAGCATCCAACAGCGCGATCGGGCCGTGCTTCATTTCCCCAGCTGGATAACCCTCAGCATGAATGTAGCTAATTTCCTTCAGCTTCAGCGCCCCTTCTAAAGCAATTGGGTAATTAATTCCCCGTCCGATAAAGATGAAATCTTTAGTTTCAGCAAAACTGTGGGCTAACTCTTCAATATACCGCTCCTGGACTTCTAAAATCATTTCAATTTCTGCCGGAAGCAGTCGCAAACCTTGGATAATTTGCTCCAGAGAATTAGGAGACAAAGTTTGACGGCGATAAGCCAAATCGATCGCCAAACAGTAAAATGCTACTAACTGAGCGACAAATGTTTTAGTCGCCGCCACCCCAATTTCAATCCCAGCATGAGTATCGATGATGTAGGATACTAATGAAGCGAGAGAACTTTCAGGGCGGTTAGTAATACCCAACAATCGCGGTTGAAACTCAGGTGCTTGAGTAATGCGACGCTGTTTTTCCATTGTCAAAGCAGCCAAAGTATCCGCTGTTTCCCCAGATTGAGTAACGCCAATTGTCAGGGTATTCGGCGTTAGCGGCGGCGGTGCGTAGCGAAACTCAGAAGCATACTGTACTATGGTAGGAATTCCCGCTAGTTGTTCTAGCAGGTACTTACCGACTAAACTGGCGTGCCAGCTAGTACCGCAGGCGACTATTTGAATTTGTTCTAAATCTGCATACATTTCTGCTGGTAAGTGCAGATTCACCGGCGTCTTCTTGTCAGTTGGGTTCCAATCGCTGTTGATATATGCTTCCAAACAAGTCCGCACGACCCCTGGTTGCTCGTAGATTTCTTTGAGCATGAAATGTCGAAATCCCTGTTTTTCTACCAGGATGGGGTTCCAGTTGAGGGTACGGGGGGTTTTTTTGAGCCTGTCGCCCGCAAAGTTATAAACCTCAACTCCCAGGGGTGTCAGCCGTGCCATTTCCCCATTTTCCAGTGTTAGCACCGTGCGAGTATAGGGTACGATCGCCGGAGTATCCGAAGCGCAGAAAAACTCTCCCGAACCAAATCCAATTGACAAAGGAGCCTGCTGTCTGGCTACGATCAATTCGTCAGGATAATCTGCACTGATGACTGCGATCGCAAATGCCCCCTTCAGTTTGCTCACCGCTTGTCGCACCGCCTCCAAGAAGGGAACAGGGGTGACAGGGGAAGTAGAAGGCAAAAGAGATAAAAATTCAGCTATCAGGTGGGGAATCACCTCTGTATCCGTATCGGAGCGGAATTTGTGCCCTCTACTTTTTAGTTCCTCCCGCAACTCGCGATAGTTTTCAATAATGCCATTTTGCACCACCGCCACACGCATGGCCGTATCCATATGTGGATGTGCATTATACTCTTCTGGCTTACCGTGGGTAGCCCAGCGAGTGTGTCCGATGCCAATTTGGGCTGGATTTTCATCCCCAGCTAGTTTTTCGCGCAGGTTTTGAAGCTTACCCTTCGCCCGAACGCAATGTATTTTACCTTCCCAAACTGTGGCAATACCAGCAGAATCATAGCCACGGTATTCCAGTTTTTCTAACCCTGCCAACAAAATTTCGCTAGCTGCTTGGGTGCCGATATAGCCAACGATTCCGCACATTTAGCCACAACTCCTTTGCTCATATCGCTCTAGTCAAAGTACCATAGGGTGTACTGCTACGGCATTGCCTGGAGTAGGGCGTACTGAGTAACTAGCACGGAGTATTAACAGAGACTTTGAATTCCAACCAAGAATCGCCACTCGTTACTCAGCACTCGTTACCCAGGACTATATGACCTACTTGCTAAAACCTACTGGGCTATCCGGATAACCGCCCAAGGACTAGCTCCAGACCTTGTTCAGTATTATATCGCTGGCGAGTGAAGCTTGTCCCGATCGCAGCTTTTGGGTCGCCTGCGCCCCGATCCCCATCTTGTACGTCATGCCCCCCTACCCCCCCAAGGCAAGGGATAAGAAGACTTTTCTCCCCCCTTGCCTTGGGGGGCATATAAGCTTGTGCGTAAGTCCTGACAAAGCTATTCGACTGTAGTGTTAGATCGGGCTTTAAACAAGTATGCTTAGTGGTGGGGAGTTGAGAAGAGGTTTGTTATGATTGGCAAAGCGTCACTGCTAGAGGCGATCGCAGGTAAGAATCGCGGTCTGCTGGCTACTCTTGCTGACAAACAAGCAATACTTGCGCTTGTCTCGCAACTGGAAGACCGCAACCCCACGCCCCGACCAACCGAAGCGGGTGACTTACTGGATGGCGATTGGCGACTGCTTTACACTAGCAGTAGCTCTATTTTAGGCATTGACCAGGTGCCATTGCTCAAACTCGGTCAAATTTATCAGTGCATCCGGGTGAAGGATGCCAAAGTCTACAATATTGCTGAAATTTATGGATTGCCCTATCTGGAAGGCTTACTGAGCGTTGTCGCCCGGTTTGAGGTTGTTTCCGAACGTCGGGTTAACGTGATATTTGAGCGATCGATTAACGGTTTGCAACGTGCGATCGGTTATCAATCCCCAGACGACCATATCCGGCAGATTGAGTCAGGCAAAAAGTTTGTCGCCCTTGACTTTCCCATTGAAAATCGCGACCAAAAAGGCTGGCTAGATATCAGCTATCTGGATGAGGATTTACGAATTGCGCGAGGCAATGAAGGCAACGTCTTCGTCTTAACTAAAGTATGATTTAATCAATCGAGCTATGGGTTATAAAAAAGGGTCTTTCGGGATCATTATCCTAATATTCCATAAATGAACATTTTTGTAGGGACACGGCATCATAAATATGTCGGTCATACAAAAGATTTAATTATGCCGTGTCCAAATCAGCAATATGAACATTTTGGTAGGGACACGGCATCATAAATATGTCGGTTATACACAAGATTTAATTACGCCGTGTCCAAATCAGCATATTTGACACGAAAAAACCCGAAATATCGACCTTTAAAACCAAAGAAACCCGGTTTCTCATCCCAATACCTTCGCCAATTTTTTGTAGGTTGGGCCCTTGTGAAGCGAAACCCAACGCATTTGTTGGGTTTCGTGCCTCAACCCAACCTACGAATCAAGGCATTTTTCGATTTGGCGAAGGTATTGTCATCCCCGACGCAAATACTGAATCGGTGTTCTAGCCCCTAGCCCCTAGCCCTAGTTATGCGAATATCCCAAAGGCACTTAAACCTACTTGGAACTTGTCCGCGAAAGTTTCAACATACCTACATCGATCAGCTGGGTTTGCTAACAACTCCAGAACAACAAGAGCGGATAAATTGGGGCAGTGATTTTCACTTGTTGATGCAGCAGCGAGAACTGGGTTTGCCAATAGAACCTCTCGTGCAAGAAGATGCCCAAATGCAGCGTTGGCTGACCGCTTTAGTGGGTGCAGCACCAGAAATTTTGACACCCAATCCCAGTAGCCAAACTTTCCGCGAAAGCGAACATGGCCGCATTTTGCCTTTTCAGGATTATGTGCTGACTGTTATCTATGACTTGTTGATTGCTGACGATATAAAAGCTCAAATCCTAGACTGGAAAACTTACCCTTTACCTAAAAATAAGCGATGGCTAGAAGAAGACTGGCAAACTCGTTTGTATCTTTATGTTTTGGCTGAAACGAGCGATTATTCGCCAGAACAAATTTCGATGACTTACTGGTTTGTGCAGTCTCAACCTGAGCCTAAAAGTTTTAAATTTGCCTACAATGCTGGAAAGCACGAACAAACGCGACGGGATTTAACTCGACAGTTAAATCATCTGACTGATTGGCTGGAAAGTTATGAGAGGGGAGAAGAATTTCCGCAAGTTGTAGAAGGTTCTCGTGAGTGCGATTATTGTCAATTTTCGGTGAGGTGCGATCGCACTTTAGAAGCTAGCGAACCCGCTAACACCGAAGAGTTGATTCCAAATCTTGCTAATATTCAGGAAGTTTCGCTTTGAAATAACAGCGTGCGATAAAGATGGGCGATCGAGTCGGCAAACTGCTATACAGAAACAAGTTTATTGTCCATAAGGTAAGAGCTATAATGTAGTATGGATAATAATATGCTTTAGAGGAGGGCTTATTCTTCCAACAGCAGAACAAGGAATAATGTGTATCGTTCTCTGTCAATATTTGACAAATTTTTACCGTTCTGTTGATTTATTGCGTTTTGATGAGCGCGACGGCACAGTATACATCTTTGGCGGAGAAGAACTGCAAATCAAACTTTATCGCGATGGAACCTGGGAGTTTTTGCTATGAAACCGGATTTTGAGACTATGAGCAAGGCCGAATTAAGAGCCTATGTACTCGCTAACAGGAGTGATAATGAAGCTTTCTACAAACTTGTCGATTGTTTGAAAGCTGATAATAAAGACGCAGTTAGGTATCCATTTGTTAAAACTGCTGAGGATTTGGCAAAGATGGAAGAGATAATTCGCGATCGTATTATAAAATTGGACGAATCATAGCTTTTTTAGGTTGGGAGGATGAGAGATGCGATCGCCCGAAAGTGCGTAATACTAGGTGCGATCGCACTTTAGAAGCTAGCGAACCCGCTAACACCGAAGAGTTGATTCCAAATCTCGCTAATATTCAGGAAGTTTCACTTTGACAGGACTTACGCAAAAACCAAGGTTTTGCCCCCCCTTGCCCCTTGCCCCCTCCCCCCAAATCTGGGGGCCTCCCTTCTCATTCCCCCCAGATTTGGGGGGCTAGGGGGGAGAAAAGCGTAAGTCTTAATTTAACATAAAAGAGTGCGATAATGATTTTAGATAAGGGAGGGGATTAGTCAAAATGGCAAGTGAACGAGTAGCGGATATGACGGTTGAAGAACTCAAAGCGATAATTGCTGAGGTAGTCAATCAGCAAATAGGTGAGTGGATGAATTATTTGAATAACAGCGCTTTGATTTCCCCTGGCTATTATATGCTTCCCAAAAGAACGGAAGAGGAACAACATCAGAGGAATCAAGCTTTGCTGGAATGGCATCGGAAGTGGGTAGAAGAGGGAGACGAAGAAGAGCAGCGAGAGACGTTTGAATATCTGCAAAAAGCATTAGATGAAGATCGTCTTTCAAATCGACCACTGTTTCCAAAACAATGATAGTCTTACTGGATTCTGGACCCTTGGGAATATTGACGAATCCCAAGCCGTCACCGTTGACTCTGGAGTGCGGACTCTGGCTGGAATCTTTGTGGTCAAAAGACTACAGAGTGATTTTGCCGGAAATAGCAGACTATGAGGTACGGCGCGAGTTGCTACGGGCAAATAAATCTGCGGGTATTAGACGGCTTAATGAATTCAAAGTAAAGTTGGAATATTTGCCCTGACAACACCAATGATGCTGAAAGCTGCTGAATTTTGGGCGACTGCACGACGAACGGGAATGCCAACAGCCGATCCCAAAGCTCTTGATGGGGATGTAATTTTGGCGGCTCAAGCTACGGTAATTGCAGTGAATGATGCGGTGATAGTTGCTACAACTAATGTGGGGCATTTATCGCGATTTGTGGATGCGCGTGAGTGGCGAGATATTGATGAGGACTTACGCTAATTTATGGAGCAATTCAGACAAGCAGCAACACAGAAGCAATCTTGAGTGGGGAGGTCGATCGCACCTTTTCTTTCATCAGTTAATAGTGCGATCGCCATCTGCCATATCTTCCCTTCTTTGAGATTCTGAATCTGATGGAAGCGATACTCGAATGTTGATATCAAAGGTTCCTGTATTTTGATCGAAATTTATATTGACTATCTTTACTGATGGATCTGTAGTAAAAGAACTACTGAATTTAGATTTAACAGATGACTTAGTTTTGCTTTTATATCCCGCATCTTCCAGCAAGTTATTGATATTTCTCCAATTTCCTACCTTTTCATTAGGTGCATCTCCCATTCTTTTAAAGTATTGGTATAAAGTTTTGCACACATAAACCTCAACACCCTTCGGACTCTGCAAGAGTTGGCGGGCCATCTCAGCCGGACTGCAACCGCACAGTAAGCCGCGTAGATAGAGCTTTTCCCGCTCAGTGAGTCCCTTTCTAGCGCGAGGAGCATATTTCTGCTTAGCTTCCGCCAAATCTCGGTACAGCCTTTCTAAATCCCAGTGATTTGCCGCCTCGGCAAACATCTCGTCTATAGACATGGCAAGGGTTTTGGGTAAGTTGATAGTGTGATGCTAACTAAAAATTATAGCGTTTGTTAGTCGCTTGATAGTTGTAGCTAGTTTAACATCGGTATATAGTTAGGTTTTAACCTTTACAAGAGGTATTCCAATGGCTAAACCTGAAGAAGTAGCGAAAGCCGCAGGTGCGGCGGCGGCTGGTGCTGGTGTTGGTGCAGGTGTGGTAGCTGTTACGGGTTTGACAGCGGTTGGTGCATTAGGCGGAGGTGCTGGTATTGGTGCTGCGGCTGGCCCCGTTGGTGCAGCCGTAGGTGCGTTGGCAGGTTTGGCATTTTATGGGATTACCAAGGCTCTTTCTGACGACTAAACCTTGACTAGCGTCGGGAATGATACCGTTAGTAAATTAATAAGGTGTAGGGGCACGGCAAAAACAGCCTTATTACTCGATCAAATTATCTAAATCAATGCCGTGTCCCTACCTCAGCTGATTAGACTTAGCCCGTCCATTAACAAAAAAGTGCAATCTATGTCTTCTCAAGAGTTTCAAGCAGCATACAGCAGCATCTACAACACAGGCACTCGCCTATTACAATATTTGAGAGAATACCGAGACGGACTCCACGCTCAGGGAGATGACGCGCAAGGACTGCAAAGCATTGAAAATGAAATAAACGAAGCGTTAGATGCTTTGCAAAACCAGAAATATCAAGTAGCCGTCATAGCAGCGATGAAAGCTGGCAAAAGTACATTTTTGAATTCTGTAATTGGTGCGGACGTTCTGGCGAGTGAAACAGCAGCTTGTACCATCTGCCGTACAGATGTTCGACATATTAAATCAGGAGAAACTCCTAAACTTCTAGAGTATCGAGAAGGATCGAGAAAACCAGTCATTCTTGTTGAGGGTGACGCAGGTGAAATTCAGCAAAAATTCCTGCTGCGTACCCGTGAAATTAGAGAAACAGGTAATCCTAACAACACTACACGCTTTGAGATAGAGCATCCTATTGAAGCAATTAGTCAACTCTCTTCTCTAACAGGTTTTACCCTGGTTGATACTCCTGGGCCGAATGAGTGGGAATCTACGAACTTTAACATAAATGCGCTGAAGCAGACAGCGCTAGAAGCACTCCGAACCTGCAATGCAATTCTGTTTATTTTAAACTACGCTTCCTACAAAGATAATGCTGTTTCGGATTTGTTTAAAGATGTTGTCGAAAATCGTAAAGATTTTATAGCAGAGAACACAGGTAAAATTTACTTTATCCTGAATAAAATTGACCAAAAGACAGAAAAAGACAGAGAAATTGCTGAGGTAATCAAAGATTTAGAAAGAGAGTTGGCTAGCTTTGGCTTTGTCAATCCAGTTATCTACGCTGCTAGTTCTAGGCAAGGACTTTTAGCAAAACTTATTCAGCAAGGAAAAGCTACAGAAAGCCAAATCAAAGACTTTAAAAAATTCTTTAGTGCTAGGTATGCCACTGAAGATGAAGAAGGAAACCAGATTATTCCAGCCCCTAAAAAGATTGCAGTGCAAGCACTAGCAGATAGCGGTATTCCTACTATTCAGGAAACAGTCATTCAAAGAATTACTCAAAATTCCGGCTGGAATTTATTGAGTGAGGTTGTGGCAGAAATTGATAAAGCTGGTAAAGCAACTGAAGACACTCTGAATACACAAATAAAAGGTTGGCAAATGGGGATTGAATCCCTCAAAGAAAAAGTAGAAGAATACAGGAGGCGCTCTCAGAATGCGAGGAGTAGAGTTGAATTAGTAAAAAAAGCAGTAGAGCAAGAAAAGCAAATATTAATTCAAGGATTTAGCCAAGGCATTAACGAATTTGCCGATAATGCTAAAGATAAGATAGCTAGTGAGATTGATAAGATTGCCGAGTCTCGTTCAGCCAAATCTCCAAAGCCAAAAAAAACTCAACTGATTCGTAAAGTACCCGCACCAAAATCTGACAATAGCATTAGGGGCCTCGGAGAAATAGTGGGACACATTGGAGAAGCACTATTAGGATTTATTCCTGTTTTTGGTCAGGGATTAGGCAAAGTATTCAAATTAAGCACATCTTTATTGGATAACTTGAGTGAATCTGTGCCTGAGACTTTCAATAGCTCAGTCTCTGAACACGGTGTTAACATTGAAAAGTTCGATCCATACATTATTCGTTGTAAGACTCAAACTGAAGCTCAAAAAATAATAAAAACTATTAATGAGTTTTGTGCGCCACATATTGAGAGTTGGTGGATAGATACTCAAGATGAGCTTGTCAGAGATGGTACAAGTATCCGGGAGAAGTTAGCACATAAGATTCAAGAAGATATTCAAAAAATATCTGATGAATTGTCGAATTATCTGGGCGATGCTTTACAAGTAGAACTGAACATTAACCCGATTCAGTTTCCCAGTTTTGAATTTGCTGGAATCGATCCAGCTATCAAACATCAAGTGGAGGTATTTACCAGAACCGAAACGAGAACTGAATATCAAACAGAAACTCGTTCCAAAAAATCCAAGAGTCTTTGTAAGGGAAGCAAAACTTATGAGGTACAAGTTCCTATTGAAAGAACAGTAGAAGTTCAAGATCGGCGTACCTTTTATCAAGTTAACTTGCAACAAACGGTAGAGCAAGTTCACCAAAAAATAGATAGCAATGTATCAGGAACCTTAGTGCTGCTAGAGAGAGTGATCGAACAACAAGTCTCAGCAGACTTTAGAAGTGCAGAACGGCAAATCAATGATTACATTCAAAGGTTTCAAAATGACTTCGATCGCGTTTTGAAGGAACGGAAAACGAATGAAGCTGAAGCACCAGAAATTCTGGCAAAGCTTGAGGCTCAAAAAATCAAACTGAATGAATATCTCACTGAATTGACTTCAATTCGTCAATCTCTCGATAGTTGGAAGCCATTACGGATAGTTAAGTAAAGTTAGAGAAAGTGCGATCGCCATCTCTTCCTCCATTCCAAAAGCGATCGCCTACGCTACTCCAAAACCCGTATACTCTCGGACATAGCGAGGTTGAAGCCCGAACACGATATCTTCTTTGGGAATTCCCATTTGTACTAATTCTTCAGCTATACTTTTGTCGGTTTGATTGCGCTGAATCCAGATTTTCCCATCTTTGATATCTAAGTGGATGAAGCAGTTATAAACGCGGTGATGTTCATTCCATCCCAAATCGATAATTAGATAGCGATCGCGTTCTTTATCAAAAACTACTTCCACTTCTATTTCACCATTAACAGGCGGTGACTTACCATATTCTAGTAGCAACTTTTCAATGCACTGACGATAATGCTCTAGTTTATCCATAGGGCGATCTCCTCCTTAACTGGATCGTATACAATTATCTTTACTTGGTGTTTTTTTACTGAAGCTTTAGGTAATTCTCGCTGAAAAAAAGACTCATAAGCAGCACTTGGAACTGCTAAATATAAAATCCGCTCTGGCTCAATTTCTTCTAATACTAAACGGTAATTCAAAAATTGTCCCAAGGCAGTGTGAAAATCAGCCAGTGCGGAATCATTCAAAAAACTCTTAATTTCCACTGCAATTTTTTCTTCCCCTCTTTCTGCTCCCAATATTCTTTCAGCGCCTAAGTCAATCTCAACTCGCTCATCTACTGCATACTCAAGCCTCAGCGGGTCGTGAGTAACTAGCCACTTCTCTTTTTCAAGCCCCTGCTTCACTGCATTATGGAATTTATCCTTAGCTGCCATTGACTTATATTCCAGACCTAATTCAATAATAGTAAACGATCTCCTTCTCCACCTATTGTATTCATAATAAGCGCTCTAGTGCAGCTAGCACCAGCAAAGCGGATCGCTTTCGCGATGCGTAGCATTATCGCATTCTCATCCCCCAATCCCAAGTGCGATCGCATTCTCATCCCCCAATCCCAAGTGCGATCGCTTTTATTTAACTTTTATTCACCTCACATTTCTAAGCAACTGCAAGTTCATAGTGCAGAACTAAAATTTCATCTGCTTTCAAAATAGCCATAGCATATTCAATCCCTTGACTATCAGCAAACTCCACTAAATACTGACATTCCTTTCCCGTCTCATACACTTCAACAATAGTTCCCACAAGTCCTACTGGTAAACTAGAAATAGATGCGTATTCTGGTTCCACTAGCGTTAATCGCGTATTTGAAACAGGCTTGAGAATAGCAACAGAATCCAAAAGTTTACGGTGTTTTATCATAGTTTAATAAAAGCTGAAATCAAACGAGGATTAGAATTAGTTGAAGTAATTTCCCAGATTGTCCGAAGCTCAATCCCTGCTGTATCGGGTACAGTCCAATCAACTTTAAACTGTTGCCCAAAATCAGTAATATCTTGTTGGATAACTTCACCTTCAATGGCTGCTTTTTGAATAAGCTCTCGCAAAACCTCTGCATTATTAGCCGTGATTCCCAAAACCGATGCAAAGACTCTCGCTTTGTGCTTTCCACTAGAATGCTCTTGATTTAAGCAGTAGCCGACGAGCTTTTGCAGAGAAATTTCAGGCTGATTGCCATTGGGTAGTTTCATTATAACTCCTCCTCACCTCCTAATTAGTCTCAATTTTTCTTGTAATCGCCCTTACTCTTACCACAAGTGCGATCGCGATCCGTAGCATTATAGCTCTTTTTTACCCCAATCCCAAGCGCGATCGCCATTCCTAAGTTAATATATAAGTTGTCGGCTCGGAAAAGACAAGTTATGCCCGTAAACTGGAGAGAACATATCATTAGTACCCCAGACGTACTGCGAGGTAAACCAAGAATCAAAGGAACAAGAATTCCCGTAAGTCTGATTTTAGGTTATTTAGCATCAGGGAATACCGTCGAGCAAATTATTCAAGAGTTTCCCGATCTAGTCAAAGAACAGATATATGCTTGTCTTGATTATGCTCGCGATTTGTCATATTTTGAAACAGTTGCCTAATGAGTTTACGATTTTTCATCGATCAATGCGTTCCTAACTCTATTATCCAAACTCTTCATGATGCTGGTCATGAAGTTTTAGTTTTAGGAGACTACATACCCATTGAATCTCCCGACATTGCTGTCATTGCCAAAGCACAGGAACTCCATGCAATACTTGTTTCCCTCAATGGAGATTTCGCTGATATTGTGACTTATCCACCAAGCGCATATCAGGGAATTATTTCTATTCAACTTAGAAATCACCCGGAAATTATTGCTCAGTTGATGGCAAGGCTAACAGAATACTTATCATTACACGATAGTGGGGAGTATTACCGAGGTAAATTACTAATTGTAGAGGTTTACAGAATTCGCGTTCGAGAGTAACAATCCCAAGCGCGATCGCACTTTCCTCCCCCCATCCCAAAAGCTCTCGCACTCACTCTCCCCACAAGTGCGATCGCGACAGCGATGCGTAGCATTATCGCTCATGCTTTTCCAATCATACTACCCGCTATGGACGGCCTACCCCTTCTTTAGCTTCACGCCGCGATCGCCACTTCTGCGCGATCGCCGTTGACATTTCATCCAATTTTCTAAACGTATCTTCACCCTCTTTTACAAGGGAGGCAATTTCTTCTAATTTTG
Organism: Argonema galeatum A003/A1; assembly: GCF_023333595.1. Taxonomy (GTDB): domain Bacteria; phylum Cyanobacteriota; class Cyanobacteriia; order Cyanobacteriales; family Aerosakkonemataceae; genus Argonema; species Argonema galeatum. Next base: position 557,340 of record NZ_JAIQZM010000001.1, on the reverse strand, counting down.
CCAGTTGCTTTTCAGTCAATGATGGTTGCGTCATAATCCCAACTCTTCCAATTGATTGATAATTCGTCTTACCCTCATTTTAGCTTCCAATATTACCCCCAGCAATGCTGCTAAATCTTCCCCAGCTTCCTGAATTTCTGCCTCTGTAGTGCCAGCAGGTGAAATATCCTCAACAGTACTCTGGATGCGACCTCTATAGTTACTGACTTTCCTTGTTTTTCTGGTTCAGACTTGAGTTTATCAATGCGATCGCTCTTCGTGCCGTAGGCATATCGCCCCCCACCCCATTATACAAACAAACTCGCGTCAACTCCGAAAAAAGCTCCCAAAGCGATCGCCTCCTCCTGACTAATCTTCCGTTTCCCTTCAACTATCTCCGCTACGACATCACCATCGCCCAAAATCTTTACTAAATCCTTCGATTCAACACCCTGCTGCTCCATCAAAAACAATAACATTGAATGGGAATTCGATGCGTTTCCCGGTTCATAGAAGTCCTGCTCAAACTTCTCAATCAAAGTCACCAGTAGTTCATAAAGCTCATTTTCTTCTGGAGTTCGGTTATAACGGTGCATCAACTCCTCAACAATCGCCAAAGCCTTGTCATTTTCTTCTTCAGTCCTAATTAACTTAGGCTGATACTTAACCAGCAACTCACTATACTTATCTCCATTAAAAGTAAGAGTCATTTTTCCATGTCTCCCGATCGTATTCAGGGTGAGTAAAAACATATTTTATATAAATCAATTGCCGATCGTAATCAATACTAACAATCAAGCGATATTTATTTCCTTTAATATTAAAAACTGTAAAATTTCCCACTGCTTCTGCTGAGGGAAAAACAGACTGAACCTCAACCAAATTAGACCAATCTGCTTTTTGTGCAACTTTATACCAGTTGTCCAGAGCTTCTTGACAATCACTATGCGCCTTACCATATTTTCGCAAATGTCGGTAACTAATGACGTGCATAAGTGAGAGCAGGAAAACAACTGGTTAAAGTATAGCAATTTGCGAGCGATCGCATAACGGTGAGGTATCGCTGACAACAATCATAACCAACCTCGATCGCGTAAATGCTGAATATCTTGTTCAAACTCTTCCACATCATAGTGAACGCAAATCCCGCGACTAGCAAGAAAAGCTTATGCTTATCAAGGGTCATAGCTACCTTGGTAAGTGCTGTAGATGCGGTAGCCAGTGAATACTAAAGCAATGCCAATTGGACTGTGAATTATCCCCGGATAGCTGTCTTCTGGTAAGCTACCCCCAATCCGAATTTTGATGCCACCTAGCCAAATGTAGATCCCTGGAATTAAAGTATCTAAACTGTAGGCGATCGCTCGCATTTTAAGATCGGCGGGATTAATCGGTTTTAAAGACTGCGGCTTTTCAGGTTTGGAAATGGACATGGCACTGATTCCCGTGCAGTATGGTTCAAAAGCGGTCTTATTGATTACACTTTAACATAACCTAATTTTCACTTTTCAATTGTTAAGCTTATTTTACTATTTCGTCGCGATCGCCTCCAATCAAGCTTTTACCCGTTACAAACTCATAGCAATACGACAGGAATGTGCGATCGGAAATTCTCAAAATCTTTATCAGTGGTGAAAATACTGTAGCCGCGACGATGAGCAACGGCACATAGCAGAAAATCAGTATTTGAACCCTGAACGCCATTACTGCGACAGGTATAGCAACCGCCAAGGCGATTAGGGCAGTAGGGGCGAAGCATTCGGGCATATAATTTATTGGTTAAAACCGAGGATTTACTACCCGAATGCTTCGCCCCTAGCCCCTAGCCCCCTCCCCAGATTTATGGCTTAACCGCCTTGGCGGTTGCTATATTGAAAAGCTCTGCGGCCATTCGTGACAGGTTAAGCTAAAAAAGCATTTGTCAATCAGCAATTATGCTCAATTTTGAGAAAGTTTTGAGTGTCAAACTAAGATTTTTCAGGTCAAGGAATACTGGTTGGCTCAAGATTTGGACCAACTACTGTCCCAAATCTTGAGTTTGCCACCTCTTTTTCCTGGAATTTTGAGTAACATTACTTATTGACAAATGAGATAAAGTCTTAACCTGTCACGAATGCGTCATCCCATATCCACCCAATTATTTTGCGATCGCGCTTTCCTCCCCCCATCCCAAAGCGCGATCGCACTCCACCCCAAATCTCAAAACGCGATCGCCATTTCAAATCCCTATCAATATCGGACTCAAATATTTACAGCTACAATGTTAAAATATAAGTTATCAGAGTCAGAAAGGAGGAATTATGCCTGTAAACTGGAGAGAACATATCGTCAGTACCCCCGATGTATTGCGAGGTAAACCAAGAATCAAAGGAACTAGAATTCCCGTTAGTCTCATTTTAGGTTATTTAGCATCAAGTAATACTGTCGAACACATTATTTCTGAGTTTCCCGATCTAGTTAAAGAACAGATAGATGCTTGCCTGGATTATGCCCGCGATTTGTCAGATTTTGAAACAGTTGCCTAATGAGTTTAAGATTGTTCATCGATCAATGTGTTCCTAACTCTATTATTCAAATTATTCGTGATGCCGAACATGAAGTTTTTGTTTTGAGAGATTACATCCCTATTGAATCTCCAGATATTATTGTCATTGCCAAAGCACAGGAACTCCATGCAATACTTGTTTCCCTCAATGGAGATTTCGCTGATATTGTGACTTATCCACCAAGCGCATATCAGGGAATTATCTCTATTCAACTGAGAAATCACCCGGAAATTATACCTCAATTGATGACAAGGTTAACAGAATATTTCTCGTTGTATAATAGCGCTGAACATTACCGAGGTAAATTACTGCTCGTAGAAGTCTACAGAATTCGCATTCGAGAGTAATAATTGTCGCGATCGGCCCTCTACCTTCCTCAATCTCAAAGCGCGATCGCACTCTCACCCCCCATCCCAAAAGCGATCGCACTCACTCTCGTCACAAGTGCGATCGCACCTAAAAACTCAACTACTCACCAATAGCATTAGCCCAACTCTAATTCATTGATAGTTGCTATAATATCCTTAACAAATAACTCAATAATTGTATGAAAATTAGAGCAATAATTCATCCAGCAGAAGAAGGTGGCTATTGGGCAGAAGTTCCCGCACTTCCAGGCTGCATTACTGAAGGAGACACGCTAGAAGAAGTGATGACTAATTTAAAAGATGCTATTGAAGGTTGGCTCGAAGTTGCTAATAGTCGTGAAGCAATTGCCTCCACAGATCGAATTGTGGAAATTGCTGTATGAAATCTATTTCTGGCAAACAACTGGGCAAAATAGTAGAGCATAAAGGTTGGGTTTTGAAAAGAATTACTGGCAGTCATCATATCTATGAATTGTCTAGCTGCGTGGGTAGGTTCTCCTTCAGGCGTAGCGTATATCGCTATTTTCTCAAAACCCAACTCTAAGTCTGCATTATCGCAAGGTTCGTATCCAAGAGTTTGATAAGCTTGGATGAAAGCAACCATCGTTAACTCTGCGGGTAAACCATCAGGCCAATAGTAGGGATTATTTGGTTCTAAAGGATTCCACCAACGGTCATCTTCGCCAGCAGCCCAAGCAAAACAATTATAATTTCTTGTCTGCGAACTGGTTATGCTATACCCCATAGCTGCTAAGTTAGGAAACTCGTCTTCTTGATATTTTTCCAACCTACCATCTATAGCCATTTTCTTTACCCCATTGCAGCCATGCTTGTGCCATTTGTTTTAAGAAGCCACGTTGTTCTGATTTAACAGGATTAGCACCTGTAATCGCTTGCAATGCCCAAAACCAATGGTCGGGATCTTTTTCCATATCGCGTAGAATCAGGGGAATAACGGGTTGACCCATGCCAATAATTCTTTGATAAGCTGGGTGCATTGACATTTTCGAGACTATCGACTTCATACCTGTATCGCGCCGCCATTGTTCTGCTAGTTCTAAAAATGTTTCTTCTAAATCCGCTGTATCTAAAATCGGGTAAGCAAAACAAGAATTGACTCCAGAAATTCTATATGGTTGTTCCATTTTACTTTCACTTTATTTGGGTTTCGTCGCCGCAGTCCTCTTTTAGTGGTATAACCTCAGCTACGATCGCTAATGCCATAAGCAAATTGTCCTGTTTGTCTCAATAGTAGCAACATAATGAAGCAACCGCCTTTCTCCCTCCCCAAAGAACGATCGCTCTTTCCTCTCCCCATCCCAAAAGAACTCGCACTCACACTTCCCTAATTGTGCGCCCTCTCATCCCCCAATCCCAAGATATCTCGCCCTTACTCTCAACTAATTGTGCGATCGCGTAGCGTACCGGAGGCATTCGCCCCTCTCCCATCCCAAATCTATTTACAGCGATCGCAGCGCTTCTTCAAACTCTCCCAGCGCAACGCTAGAACCAATTTGCCAGCCACGATCGATGTATTGAGGAATTAAGGTTTTGAGATCGTAACCGGGAAACCATCGGCTAATTTGAGACTCTCGATACTGCTGTGCATCGAACTGATAGATGGATAATTGACTTTGACGGTAAACCCAGAGTTCCAAAGGTGCGATCGCTTGATAATCTTCGGGTTTAGTTGTGCAAGTCAGGTCAATTTCTATCGCTAAATCTGGCGCTGGATCTGTTTCTAGATCGATGCGTTCTTTCCCTAAAATGCGATCGCGATTGTCTATGTAAAAACAGTAATCTGGTTCAATTCCCTGTTGATTAATGCGCTTAAGCGTAATTGGGGTAAATGCGTCCCAGTCTTTCCCCACCTGTCGCAGTAAAGCTTTGACAAAATCCGCCAGTAGATCTGCATTCTTACCGTGTCTGGGCAATGGTGACATAATTCTAATTTCTTGAGTTTTACTGTTGTAGCGAATTCTCAATCCAGCTTTATCCTCTCGACGAGTTAGCAATGCCTCGTAATCTTGCCAAGTTCTAAATCGCAGGATGAGTTCGTCCCCTGGGGTGAGGGAAATTGTATCTTCAGTAATTGTGGGTAATACCATATTTTAATTACCTGCAAAATTCGCGTTTTCCTAATCATAGCAAATTTAGATAAAAAACTGCGATCGCTCCTCCATAAATGCACTACAAACCTGCAATTTGTTGTGCAAACCACATCGCCGCCATCCCATTTCCCTGACTCAAAATTTTCAAAGTTTCCGATAACAGAGAAATTGGCAACCCCTCAAGGGCTCCTGAAAAATCGCATTCCTGATATTTTCCATTATCTTGCAACCGAAATGCCAATACCCTTTCACCTTTAATATCTACAACCCAATATTCGGGAATTTTTAAAGCTGCATACAATCGTTTCTTTTCATCTAAATCATTTGCCAAAGTCGTATCGGCAATTTCACACACTAAATCGGGGACTCGCCAATTATCTAGATTAATTCGACGCGGTTCCCCTTCTTGCCATTGGGGAAAATCTTCACCGATATATAGAACTCGATCGGGCGCACCTCCACCCACCTTTGGCTTCTCAATGACACAACCGCCAAGGTCATCGAAAGCTTGTACTCCTTTGCTAGTAAACCAAAGTACAAATACCATTGTAAGCAGAGCGTTAAATCGAGCGTGGTTAATTCCTTCGTTACCCATGTCAATCAAAAGATAGCCTTCATAAAAAAATATCCTGGCTGACTCCAAAGTTCGATCTTCGCAGGCAGCTATATAATCTTCCCATGTAGCGGGTTGCCATTGGGTAATTAGGGTATTATCTAATAGACTAATGCTGGATGAAGTTACGGTAGTCATAATTGGTGAAGCAGGCTAGGATAGTAGGCAAAATAGGGGAGTCAAACTGAGGGAGATAGCAATACAGTTCCAGTCTAACACTATTTGTTCGATCGAACAGTTCAAGCTCTAGCAATAATCGCGATCGCACGAGCTTAGAACGACATTTGTCCATTATCTTGCTGCCAATGCGATCGCATCTTACTCCCTTCGGGCTACAAGATTATGTAGGGGCGAAGCATTGCGGAATTAACGTTTCGGTTTTGAGTTAAGATTAATTCCGCAATGTTTCGCCCTCCCACTATACATAGTCTTCCACCGAGAAGGGAGTAGGTAATCTATTATAAGTTTAGGTAAGTGATAAAAAAACTAACAACATCTCAGTTATGACGAACTTTGATAGAGATGAGGGGCCATCGGCCAGCAATCACTCGGTTTATGTCCGCAACATGGAAATTGATGACCTTGCACCCGTGTACCACTTGGGAGAAGATGTATTTACGAGCGATTTGTACCCCTATTTATATCGAACCTGGGATGAATGGGAGGTGATAGGACTTTACAATACCGACCCCGAATACTGTCTGGTTGCGGAAATAGACGATCGACTGGCAGGTTTCATCTTAGGAACTATCATCAGCAAGCCATCCTGGACCTACGGATACATTATCTGGCTAGGAGTCAACCCTAACTTTCAGCGTCGAGGCGTAGGCGACAAGCTGGTTGATAAACTGGTGGAACGGATGATCGAAGATGGCGTGCGTTTCATGCTGGTAGATACCGATCCTGCTAATACTCCGGCGGTGAAGTTTTTTAGCCGCAAAGGTTTTGGCAATACCCGTCAGCACATTTTCTTATCCATGAATTTGAGCAAACACGATTATTATGGTAGATTGATTGCCTACGAGCGAGAAAAAGTTGAGAGAGCTGCATATAAGCGATCGCGTCGCCGTCCTACCGCAAAACCGCAAGAAATTGTCAGCGAAGCCGCTACCAAAGTAATGGTAACAGAAACCCCAACATCATCGAGCGACGAGCCAATGACCAATGATAAATGACCAACTTCAATGGCAAATTCAGCCAACAATTCAGCCGCCAGAGTGGTTTATTCAAGAAGTTAGACAGCACGCTGGAACTTCTGGACATTATGCTGCCCAACTGCTATGGCAGCGGGGTATTCGCGATACCGAACAGCTAGCAGGATTTTTGAACCCTATCCTGTTCAAACCGGCAAGCCCGTTTGCATTCGGTCAGGAAATGTGGTGGGCGATCGAAAGATTGCAGCAAGCCATAAATGCAGGCGAAATTGTGGCAATTTGGGGAGATTTTGACGCCGATGGCATCACATCAACCGCTGTTTTATGGGATGGTTTAGGACAATTTTTTCCTCACAATACTAACTTATCATATCACATTCCCAATCGGTTAACCGAATCCCACGGACTGAATTACCAAGGAATTGAAGCTCTAGCCCAACAAGGAGTAAAACTGATAGTTACCTGCGACACTGGCAGCACTAATATAAGCGAAATTGAGTATACCAAGCAATTGGGAATCGACGTAATTGTTACCGATCATCACACGCTGCTGCCAGAACGTCCACCAGTAATTGCTATTATCAACCCCCGCAATTTATCGGCAGATCACCAGTTATTTCATCTTTCGGGAGTTGCTGTTGCTTACAAGTTGGTAGAGGCACTTTATGAAACTTTGCCGAATATTCCCAAACAACCTTTAGAGGATTTATGGGATTTAGTAGCAATTGGGTTAATTGCGGATCTAGTGCAACTTAGCGGTGATTGTCGCTACTTAGCACAATTGGGAATAGAAAAACTGCAAGAAGACTCACAGAAACCACCAGCAATGAGGCGGCGTCCTGGTGTAGGGAGGTTACTAGAATTTTGCAAGAAAAGTGGCGATCGGCCCACCGATATTTCCTTTGGACTTGGCCCGCGAATTAACGCCGTCAGCCGCATTCAAGGGGATGCCCGTTTTTGCGTGGAATTGCTCACCAGTCGCGATATCAAGCACGTTGAAAAGTTAGCTCGCGAAACCGAATTAGCTAACGCCCGCCGCAAGTCATTACAGAAAGATGTGGAACAGCAAGCTGCCCAAAAATTAACACAATTAGACTTATCAACAACTGGCGTTATTGTACTTACAGAAATTGGTTGGCCTGTGGGCGTTTTGGGTTTAGTCGCAGGCCAAATCGCGCAAAAAACTGGTCGCCCCACAATTTTATTAAGTGTAGAAGAAGCAGAGGAGGAAGACAGCAGGGGAGCAGGGGAGAGAGGAGATCGAAATTCCCCCCTGCCCCTCTGCCCCTCTGCCCCTCTGCCTCTCGCTAGGGGTTCTGCCCGTTCGGTAAATCAAATTGACCTTTATCAATTGGTGAGCGCTCAAGCACATCTTTTACATCGCTTTGGCGGTCATCCTTTCGCAGCTGGTTTGAGTATTTCAGTTGAGAATATTCCCTTATTTACAGAAGCGATAAATCAACGACTGCGGCAACAAATAGGGGGGGATGACAATAAATTAGGCTCGCGAATAATATCAGTTGATTTAACTGTGACAGTAGCGGAATTAGGTATAAATTTGTTCCGGGAATTGAAACTATTGGAACCCTGCGGTATGGGCAATCCCGTTCCGCAATTGCTGATTAAAAATTGCTGGTTTGAAAATATCTCGAATCGCAATATTCAGGATGCCGGTGGAAAGAAGGTTCAATATATTAAAACCGAGTTTCAAATTGGCGATGATTCTGCCCAAATAGGGTTTCCCGGTATTTGGTGGGGACACTACAAAGAAGAAATCCCTCAAGGACGATGCGATGCAATTGTGGAACTCGACTTCAACACCTACAAAAAACGCTACGAAGTGCGCGTCGTTGCGGTTCGATCGCTCCTGTCAAATCTCGCCCCTATCCAGCACTGGTTGACTCAAACAGATTGGATTTTAGACTGGCGAAATCAAGCAGAGGAGCAGAGGAGCACAGGAGCACAGGAGAATCACCTAGAGCCAATGGTCGATCGCCAAACCCTAATAATTAGAGAATGTCCAACCAACTGGGATGATTTGCAATTGTGGTTTCGACGCGCTTTGCACACAAAACAGAAATTAGCGATCGCCTATCCACCCCTACAACCAGTCCCACCCAGTCAGATTTGGCAACAGTTAGTAGGAATAGCTAAATATCTCAGTCGTACTGGTAAAACAGCTACACAAGCTCAACTACAACAAAAGCTGGGTATTGGCGATGCTTGCTTGCAACTGGGATTACAAACATTAACTAAATTGGGTTTTCAGGTTAAAAACGGCGACGGATACTATCAAATTACCAAACATCCAGAATTAGAAACGCCGAATTTGGATGCAGAAATCTCCCGCGACATCGAGCAATTTTTAGCCGCAGTGCGAGAAGAACAATTCCGTCGCCAGTATTTCTATGAAATTCCCCTTTCCACCATTCGATCGGTAGCCTATCAAACCACTTTTTCTCAAAATGATTAGGATTATGAGGATGAATCTAACGGTAACTCAAAGCACCTTTGATCTGCCTTTTCCATGAGTGCAGCCTATTTTTCATGCGAATGATTTTTAAGGATATGAATTGGCGCTGCAAAAGACTTTGCCGAGTCCAATTCGATGCGTTACACCAGCGTTCGTAGGCTGGAACTGCTACCTCCGTTATAAAGCTGCGCCACCGTTTAACTACCATCTCAGGCTGCGTTTCCTCAGCGCGGCGAAAACCATTTTCTACCATAGCATGACGCCACTCTTTATCGTCGCGAAGGCGCTTCAAAACGGCTAGCACGTCATTCAACGAAGTCACCTCAATGTAGTCTAGTTCGCTTTGGCGTTCAGTTTGGAATGAAGTCTCGCGACCTAGAATTGCCGGTACACCAGCGTGCCAAGAATTAAACAGCTTTGTAGCGGGTTTCGAGGTGTAATCTTGGTTATTGAAACTACGCACAGCTAGGATCGCATCAACATCACTGTAGTCGTTCCAGCGAAGCCGATCGACCACCTGAAAATGCAAACCCAGCTCGTTTAATTGCTTGTGCCATGAAGGTTCCTTTAGTTCAGGTGCTAGATTCCTTTCGTGACCAAAATAAGCAACATTCTCAAATCTATCACCGCGTGCTGAATTGCGAGGAATTAACCCTGGTTGCCGCCAATGCGGCATATAATAGCTCTGCCAGATTGTTCCTGATTTTTTGAGCATCTTCTCTTCACGATTTGAGACTATATGAAACTGAGCGTAGAGGTGTCGCTCTTTGTCTGCCAGCAGACAAACTATTAGTAACCTTGGCCCTGGTTGCAGATCGATCGGCAGAGAGTCTCGATGCGCTAAGACGATACCTTCAGCTGGCATAGTTCCTACCAGTTCGCATGGAAAGCCATCCGCTTTGAGGCGAAGATAAGTTTGTAGCGTCCAGGCGTATACGCCCCCTGAAAACCCAGGCATAAACGTTTCAGCACTATCCGGCATATTATCAGCCAGATCTTCGCATTGAGGAAGGTAAAAATAAATTGGTGGTAGTTTCTCTGTCATAGTACTTACGAAAAATTTATGGTAACTTTGCGTCCAGAGAGGTATAGATCTAAAATGAAAATGAAAAGCGCATTTTTATCGCTTCTCCAAAAACTTCCATTTGACCGTTTTTGCCAACGTTCTCGGTACACCATACAACTTTTCGATAACCAGATTCCATAAATATCCATACTGGGGATATTGTTTAACCAAAAGTGCATCTGAAATTACATGAAATCTGGGGGGTTTCAATCCGGGTGGCTTATCAATATATCGGATTTGTTCTGGCTTTGGCATCCAATGACCGATAATAGCATCCTTTTGAAAAAATTTAGCCTGCACGAATAAACCTAATAACCTATCAAAACCTGTTGATGGTATCCATGTTACGGCACCCAACACTTTTGTAGCCTGGGATAAATCGGTTAGCGCTTTTTGAACTAGCTCATTTTTCCAAACGATATTATTGAAATTTTCAAAATGGTATCCCAAATTATCTTTTCTGCCTGTAAAAGGCAATACTGCATATCGAAGATCAAATTGGTTATCTAAAGGAACAACTGGAATTTCTAACAATCCAGTATAATTTCCTTGCTGATAAGGGTAGGGATTTTCTGGCGTCTTCTTGCAGATATCTAGTTGAGCAACATCAGGAATTTCTCCCCAGTCCTTTTTAATGCGTTCCTCATCCTTAAAATCAATATTCTCTTTTTTTAATCTTAAAATCCAACTTTCAGGAAATCTCTTAAAATATTCACCTGTCAAATTTTCGATATCGGGATGTACAAAGTCATCATCATCTAAAGCTAGAACATATTCGCCAGAAGCATTTAGCAACCCCACAAACCTTTGCATCATCTCCCCTTTGTAGGGGCTTGTTAAAATTTTGACTCTAGGGTCATCTACAGGTCGGATGGGGATGTTTGGGTAATAAACTAAAACAAATTCAACATTACCCTTTACCTTTAATAACTGTTCTAGCCAATATTCTGAATATTTTCCTGTAGTAGGAGTGACTATAGAGAGAATAACTTTTTCTTTCATTTGGCACAATCCTAACTTACGATTTATAATTTTAGATTAGCTTGGCGTTCGCACTGTTTGACGGTGAAACCTTGCAACTGCCAAGCTTCTAAGTCTACGTCGGAAAGCTTGATCAATTCCGAACATTTGGGCGAGTAAAATTGACTGAGGACAGCCCAGAACAAACTGCGAGTTAAGCCCCATGCAGTTTTGATGAATGACTCGCGATTACCAGGAATACCCTCTTCTTTAACGATATCTGGTTCTAGCCAAATTCCATGAGATCCTAAAATAATTTGAGCCATCCACTTTGCCCTTGGTAAATGTGTAGGGGAAGTGATTAGTTTAACTTTATGAACTTGCCACTGGCTAAGGATTGGCAGACTGAAGTAAAAGTTGGCAAAAGTGGTATCTGCACACTTTTCTAACAAGGCATTTTGCATGGGCGCATTGGCACGTCTAAAAATGAGCAAAATGCAGGGATCGTTTGAGCCTCCAGAAATCAGAATTGGAATTTGCGGATATTGTTTTGCTAACTCGGCGACGTAGATTTCTCTGGTGATGCTGCCTCCTAATACAAGAATGGCATCGACTGGCTTCTGGGATGCTTTCTGCAAAATTATACCATTATTTATGAGCCAAATTCCCAGTGTGATAAACAAGCAGCTGAGTCCTACCCAAATAAATCGCTCGCGAATCAGGGACAATAAATACTGGCGAACTGAGACAAGCGAGCTAAATTGGGTTGGTTTCTTTTTAGGCTGCATAAGAATTTGGGAGACGGCGATTTGGCCTTAATATCCTGCCGATGTGGTGTTAAGCTGGGTGACAAGATGAACCAGTTCTGGCAAAATCAGTTGTTGTACAGCGAGTTTGACCGCATTGGTAGAACCGGGGACAGAGAAAACCAGCTTATTTTTATAAATACCAGCGACTGCCCTAGATGCGATCGCCCTTGCCCCAATTTCCTGATAACTCAGCCAGCGAAACAACTCCCCGAAACCGGGCAGAGTTTTTTCCAGCAGCTTTTCTAGAGTATCGTAAGTCGTATCTCTCGGCGCGATACCAGTGCCGCCGTTGAAAATCAAAGCGTGCAAATCTGAGCGATTGCCCAAGCTTAGCATCTGTTCTTGAATTTGCTCTGGTTCATCTTTGAGAATAGCGTAAGTTCCCACCGCGTGACCGGAGTCGAGGAGTAACTGTTTAATCAGCTGACCGCTGCGATCGGTTTCTGGAGTGCGCGTATCGCTGACAGTAATGATAGCGCAATTTACAGTTATTTTAGCTGGATCGGGATGAGGGAGATGAGTCATGTCGTGTCCGGTTGCATCGTTACTACATGAGTGATATGGTCAAATTGTCTGTTGTCATCGTTGGTTAAATTTTTACCGCAGATGTAGGCGAAGCCTTCCCGTAGGGTAGACAGATACACGCAGATGAACGCAGATAAGAATAATCACAAGAGTTTTTTAGGTAACCGATGTGTAAGGACATGATATCATAAATATTTTTTGTCATTAGTCATTGAGTAATTTCAGATTTCAGATTTAGAATCGTGAATTCAAAAGTAAAGTTTTTAAATCTCAAATCTCAAATCTCAAATCTGAAATTCTTTGATGACCGATTGCCAATTAAGACTTCGTAAATCCTAAACCATGATCTTCGGCATAGCGATTCATAAAGCGGATAAACCGATCCCATTCAGCAGCGGTCTTCATACCATAAAACACTTCTAGTGCTGCTGGCTTACCATTGACAAATTTAGCTTTCACATCCCGTATAGTCAGTTCGCCTTCTTCATCAATCAGGTACATTCCGGTAATGTCTTCTGTGCTGCTGTTGCTTAAAGCCTTGGGATTTTGGAAATAGAACGTCGCCGTGCCGTTGCTGCCATCCGGCGAACGGGTGAGTCGAACATCGGGCACAACATCTTCATCGATACCTTGGGAAAACTGAATTTGAGCCATGATAATTGCGATTGAACTTATATAACGGGTTTCTCACCATTTTCTCATCAGATGTCCCTTCGGTCAGCATATTTGCATTGCTCTTGCAGCGGACATTCACCGCAGCGGGGGTTCCTAGCGGTGCAGACTGCCGCCGCAAAGTCCAATAGCGTCCAAATTCCACGTTCCGACTTTTGTTTTGGGTGCTGCCCGTTCCGCCGCATCCTGTAGCTCTTGCGATCGCCATTTTACCCGACCGCCCCAAAATCCAAAAAAACGCTCTAAAATCCGTGCAACATTGGTATCTAGTACTGCTTTGCGCTGTCCGAAGGCATGGGCGCAGATCGATCGCGCTGTATATTTTCCTACACCGGGCAATTCCAACAGCTGGGCTTCTGTTTTGGGGATTTTTCCCCTATAGTTTTTCAGGATAAGCTGAGTTGACTGGCGCAGGCGTAGGGCCCGGAAAGCAAGACCCAAAGGTTGCAACAGCATCGTAACATCTTCCGGTGGCGCAGCTGCTAGGGCGCTGAGGGTAGGGTATCGCTCCATAAACCTCTGGTAAACTGGAGCAACTGTATCTGCATTGGTTTTTTGCAACAAGAATTCTGCCACTAAAATCGCATACGGGTCTTTTGTCTTACGCCAAGGAAAATTTCGCATATTTTGCTTCGCCCAAGCTTTTAGCTTGCGGCGAAACCATCTGAGTTTGGTAATTGGTAATTGGTCATCAGTCATCAGTCATTAGTTATTAGTCAAAACTGTATTTATCTGCCTTTATCTGCGTGCATCTGCGGTTAAAAAAAATCTAACACTTCTTTTCAATATAACCCATTACTCCTATTCCCCATCTGACTCAAGTCGTTCGCCTGGTAAAAATTCCGAATCTAATACTTGCTCTAAGTTATAAGGACATTCAGCGGGAAAATCTTTGTAGTTCAAAGAAGTTTCGCGCACAGCTAAGTCCAGTCCATCTTGGTAAGCTTCCTCTATTGCTTCAGGTAAAAAAGGCTTCAAACTGGGGCTTTGTTTAAGCAGTCTGTGAATACGGCGACGCTGTTCCCGAATTGTAGCAACCGAACTTTTAGAACGTAACTCAGGCTGGAATTTCCACTTTAGTAGATGTCCTAACAAAACGCCCAAACGGTTTATCAATTCCTGTCGCTCTTGCTTACCCAAAGATTCGATCTCCTCAACCAAGTTTGTGATATCCAAATAATCACACTTCCTATCTCGGAGGAATTTTGCTTGTTCTTGCGTCCAAGCATAGAAATCTGTCTCGTACAATTCGGAATTTACTTTTAATTCCTGATAGGTTTCAGTCATGCGATCGCCTTTTACTTCAGTTGTTTAAATTTACTCAACTTGTTCGCCTGGAAAAAAGTCGGAATCTAATATCTGTTCTAAACTATAAGGACATTCAGCGGGAAAATCTTCGTAGTCTAAAGATGTTTCGCGCACAGCCAAATCTACCCCATCCCGATAAGCTTTCTCTCTAGCTTCAGGTAAATAAGGTTTCAAACTTGGGTTCTCCTCAAGCTTTTCCAGAATTCTGCGACGCTGTTCCCGAATCGTAGAAACCCAACTTTTAGAACGCGACCCCGATTGAAACTCCCATTTGAGCAGATGTCCCAACAAAACGCCCAAACGGTTTCTCAATTCCTGTCGCTGTTGCTTACCCAAAGATTCGATCTCCTCAACCAAATTTGTGATATCCAAAAAATTCCACTTCCTATCTCGGAGAAATTTTGCCTGTTCCTGCGTCCAAGCATAGAAATCTGTCTCGTACAATTCGGAAGTTTTATTTTCAATATCTGATAAATTTTGAGTCATGCCGAGCGCCTCTTTTAAAAAGTCATTCATTCAAAAGTCATTCATTCAAAAGTCAAAAGTTAAAAATAATAAAGATAATTACCTCAAGATAAATCTGGGGTGTTTAAAGAGGACTCTCGCTCCAGCAGCAGGGTAACGGGGCCATCATTTTCGATCGCAACTTGCATCATCGCCCCAAACTGACCCGTTTCCACCCGCAAACCGCTGTGGCGCAACTTATCCACAAAGCGATCGTACAAATCTTTTGCCACTTCGGGTGCAGCTGACTTATCAAAAGAGGGGCGGCGACCTTTGCGACAATCACCATAGAGAGTAAACTGACTGACTACCAGCAGTTCGCCGCCAATCTCTTGGACAGATTTCTCCCAGCGACCCGAACCATTCTCCTCTTCTGGAAATAATCGCAATTCCAGACATTTGCGAACCATCCAGTCGAGTTCCGCTTCCGTATCCGTGCTAGAAATGCCGACGAGCAAATTCAGCCCTCGACCAATTTTGCCGACAACTTTACCCGTTATTTCAACTTGAGAAGATTTAACTCGTTGAATCACAACTCGCATAATGGGTGTGCAACCGAGGTTTACGCGATCCCTGGTTGTTGAATATAGTAAAGATCCAACCTTGGTCGTAAATCCACTCTTTCAGAGTATTAACTCTTTACATTGGTCAGTTGTTTTCCTAATAACAACTGACCAAGACTACTGACTGATAACTATTTCCCAAACCCTTTACCGCGACTGGTGGAAGGCAAAGAGACGCATTTCTGAATTTGCGCGAGCAAAGTTTCGCGATCGAGATCTTGCCCAATCATCACCAACTGAGTTTTCGGTTCACCTTTCCAATCCTCATCCTCAATTGTAAACCGCTTGCCGCACAAGTGGAATACGTGACGCTTCGGACTTTCATCAAACCAAAGAATTCCTTTGGCTCGGAATACATTGGAAGGCATCTGCTGATCTAAGAAATTTTGAAACTTCTTAATAGCGAAGGGCCGATCGCTTTGGAAAGAAACTGAGATAAAACCATCATTTTCCAAGTGATTGGAATGATGATCGTGATGTTCGTGGTCATGGTCATGGTCGTGGTCATGACCGCAGGCAGAGTGGTCGTGGTCGTGATGGTCGTGATGTTCGTGGTCGTGATGTTCGTGATGTTCGTGATGTTCGTGTTCTTTTGCCTCAGATTCAAAATACTTATCCGACTCAAATAAACCAACACTGAGGATCAGCGGAAGAGCAACTTGCGATTTCGTGGTTCGCAAAATTCTTGCCCCTTGCTTGATATCGCGAATTCGCACTTCCAGCGCATCAACATCAGTTTCATCGACCAAATCGGTCTTATTGAGCAGAATGATATCGCCGTAGTTAATCTGACTGTAAGCAGCTTGGCTGTTGAACAAATCGAGGCTGAAATTTGCGGCGTCCACCACCGTGACAATAGAATCCAGACGAGTCAAGTCTCGCAATTCTGTGCCTAAGAACGTGAGCGCCACGGGTAGCGGATCTGCCACGCCCGTTGTCTCCACCACTAAATAATCTATTTGGTCTTGCCGTTCTAAAACTTTGTATACTGCATTAACCAAATCGTTATTAATGGTGCAGCAGATACAACCATTACTCAGTTCCACCATGTCCTCGCCGGTGGTTACAATCAGTTCATTGTCAATGCCAACTTCGCCAAACTCATTGACCAGAACAGCGGTTTTAACGCCCTGCTGATTAGTCAAAATGTGGTTAAGGAGAGTAGTCTTACCGCTACCGAGAAAGCCGGTAATAATCGTCACCGGCAAACCGTGTTTTGGGGCATCGATTGTCTGGGATTGGTCAGGAGAAACTGCTGATTTCATAGCTGATCTGTGGAAAACGTCGGAAAATGAGAGGATAGAATAACAGTACGTTATGTACTGACACGAGGATGCTGGCAAACATCCCCGTCGCTCTCCCCTATTATTGCCGATTTATTAGAGGTTGTTATTTACTATGACCCTGACGCTTTACAATACGCTGACTCGTCGCCAGGAACCCTTTGAACCGCTCCAAGCAGGTAAGGTGGATATGTACTGCTGTGGCGTGACGGTGTATGACTACTGCCACTTGGGTCATGCGCGTTGCTACATTGTCTGGGATATGGTGCGACGCTATTTGAAGTGGCGCGGCTACGATGTGCGTTACGTGCAGAATTTCACCGATATTGATGATAAAATTCTCAATCGGGCCAGGGAACAGGGAGTATCGATGGAAGCCTTAGCCGAGAAATTTATCGATGCGTATTTTGAGGATATGAAACGCCTCAATGTGATGGAAGCGGACGAATATCCCCGTGCGACGCATACGCTGGATGGGATTAAGCGGTTGATTCACGAGTTGGAACACAAGGGTTACGCCTACCCTGCTGCTGGGGATGTTTACTACAAGGTGCGGCAATTTGCGGAGTATGGGAAGCTTTCGGGTCGGAATTTGGAGGATTTGCAAGCTGGGGCTAGCGGTAGAGTGGAGGAGGAAGACCCGGATGCGCCGAAGAAACAAGACCCGTTTGATTTTGCTCTCTGGAAGGCGGCGAAACCGGGGGAACCGTTTTGGGAATCGCCTTGGGGTGCGGGTCGTCCGGGATGGCATATAGAATGCTCGGCGATGGTGCGTCAGACTTTTGGCGATACAATTGATATCCACTGCGGTGGTAATGAATTGGCGTTTCCTCACCACGAAAATGAAATTGCTCAATCTGAGGCGGTGACTGGTAAGCCTTTAGCGCGTTACTGGCTGCACAACGGTATGGTAAATGTGGATGGTAAGAAGATGTCCAAATCTTTGGGCAATTTTATTACGATTCGGCAGTTGTTGGATGGGTTGAATGCACCAGATGCGATCGCAATCAGGTTATTTGTTTTGCAAACGAATTACAGTAAGCCGATCGATTTTACCCAAGATGCGATCGTATACGCCCAAAATAGCTGGCATACTCTCAAAGAAGGTCTCCTGTTTGGCTCTAGGCACGGTTCTGAGCTAGGTTGGAAACCGGAAGCAGAAAATTCCCCAATCCAAAATCCCGAAGTGGAACGCTTCCAAGAGGCGATGGATGATGACTTCAACTCGCCAGCAGCTTTAGCAGTCTTGTTCGAGTTAGCCAAAGAATTAGGCAAGGAAGGGAATATCCTCGTCCATGAAGGGAAAACCAAAACGTCGCCCGAAGTGCTACAACAACAATGGCTCACTCTTGTCAGCCTCGCACAAGTCTTGGGTTTGTCAGCTAAGCCAGAAGAAAAAACTACTGCTACTGGTGGTTTAAGCGATGCGGAAATAGAAACTTTGATTCAAAAACGACAAGAAGCAAGAAAAGCTAAGGACTTTGCAGAAAGCGATCGTATCCGCAATGAACTCCAAGCCCAAGGCATTACCCTAATTGATACCGCAGAAGGTACGCGATGGCATCGAAACTAAACGTTGTCAGTGGTCAATTGTCAATTGTCAATTGTCAGTTGTCAGTTGTTAATTGTCAGTTGTCAGTTGTTAATTGTCAGTTGTCAGTTGTTAATTGTCAGTTGTCAGTTGTCAATTGTCAGTTGTCAGTTGTTAATTGTCAGTTGTTAATTGTTAATTGTTAATTGTTAATTGTCAATTGTCAATTGTCAATTGTCAATTGTCAATTGTCAAATGACCACTGACCACTGACCACTGACCACTGACCACTGACCACTGACCACTGACCACTGACCAATCACCACTGACCAATCACCACTGACCAATCACCACTGACCAATCACCACTGACCAAAATCCCCAATACCCCGATGATATTCGATCGCCGCACTGGTATTACCTTATCTAACCTGTTGCTGATTGTCGCCACCAGCTTGCTGCTAGTGCTGCTGTGGCAACTGCGGAGTCTGCTGATCATCCTGATGGTTGCCGTGGTAATAGCTGCTACGATTGCACCCTTCGTCGATGCCACCGAACGCCTGCGACTGCCTCGGTGGTTAGCAGTCATAATAGTTTATTTAACGCTAATTGCGATCGTCACAGGAGCGGGCGTGTTAATTGGCCCCACAGTAATCGAGCAAATTCAACTTCTCGCCGTCAATTTGCCAATCTACCTGGAAAATCTGCGATCGCTCATCGAGAATTTGATGGTTAAATTTAATAACGAGCGACCGGAATTAATCCGCCAACTTCTAGACCCCCAAATTTTGACAAACGGGGTAATTCGTTCCAGCCAACAGCTGCTGCTGCGTTCTTACGGTATCACCAAAGGAATTGTAGGCGGCGTTTTGAGCCTGATTTTAGCTTTATTAATTTCCGGTTATATGGTAGCAGATAGTAAAAACCTGATTAAAGGTTTAGTGCAGCTATTTCCCTACCCTTGGAACGATCGTCTGGAAGCTCAAGTTATGCCAGTCAGCCAACGAATGGGGGGTTACATCCAAGGTAGACTTGGCGTTGCGGCAATTTTGGGCTTGGCAGTTAGTGTAGGCTTAGGTTTTTTGGGACTATCCGAATTTGCATTAGGATTGGGCGCTATTGCTGGCGTCACCGATTTGATACCCTTCTTCGGCCCAGTTCTTGGAGCGGTTCCCGCTTTAATTGTGGCAATTTCCCAAGGCGGTTGGACATTTCTGTGGGTGCTGCTATTGTTTGTAATTATCCAAAATTTGGAAACTTATCTGCTCGATCCCCTACTCGTGGGTTCTTCCGTGAGAGTACATCCACTGTATCAACTCCTAGCTGTACTGGGAGGAGCGCAAGTTTTAGGTATTATTGGCGCTTTGATTGTTCCCCCTTGGGTTGCAGGTGCATCGGTTGTGCTAGAAAATCTTTATTTGCAACCCAAACGAATCGCGGAAAAACAAGCGGTGATAGTAACATCCACCCAAGATGATGATAGCGCCATCAAACCATCTCCAAGTTCTTTATCGGTTAACCGTTAAACGTAAAATGAGTTTTGTAATCTTCTAACCTAAAAAATAAAAAGCCCCAGAGGAATCCTCCAGGGCTTAACCAGGGTGCATCTACCATTCATTACTTCTCCCGCAATTAGGTGCGATCCGGAAGGTTTTAATTTTAACCCTCACCCTCAAGGGTGGCGCTACACAAACTCTCGTCCGCCTACGCGGAGTAAAGAATAAAGGAGGTAATCAACCCGGATTTGGTATAACCTAAAAAATTGCTGTTCTTATTCTTATCTGCGTTCATCTGCGTTCATCTGTCTTCATCTGCGGTAAAAATTTAACCAAAGATGACAACAGACAATTTGACGATATCGCTCATATACTAACGATGTAACCGGACACGATCTGACTTTTAACTTTTAACTTTCCCCTGCTATGTCGCTTTCTTCTCCCCTTCCTCGTCTCGCTCCGGCAGTCTATATTGTAGGGGCTGGCCCAGGCGATCCAGATTTGTTGACTGTCAAGGCGCAGAAAATCTTGGCGCAAGCAGATGTAATTTTATTTGCAGATTCTCTGGTGCCTAAGCAGATTTTGGACGGCGTTCGTGCGGATGCTGAGATTATCCGCACGGCAAATAAGACGTTGGAAGATATTCTGCCGGTGATGATCGAGAGAGTGCGATCGCAAAAATCTGTCGTTCGTCTCCACTCCGGCGATCCCAGTCTCTACAGTGCCGTAAACGAGCAAATGCAAGCTTTGGCAGCAGCGGATATTCCTTTTGAGGTAATACCCGGAATTAGTGCTTTTCAGGCAGCTGCCGCGAAACTCAAAGTTGAACTAACCGTACCCGAACTGGTACAAACAATTATCCTGACCCGCATTAGCGGTAGCGCTTCCGCAGTACCGGAACGGGAAGAATTAGCATCTCTTGCAGCACATCAGGCGAGTTTGTGCCTTTACCTAAGTGCGCGTCACGTGGAAGATGTCCAAATAAAGCTGATGGAACATTATCCAGTCGATACACCAGTGGCGATTTGCTTTCGATTGGGTTGGCCTGATGAAAAGATTTTACTGGTGCAGTTGCACGAAATGGCAGAAGTGACGCGAAAAGAAAATTTAATCCGCACAACGCTGTATGTGATTAGTCCGGCGTTGGCAGCAGCTGAGGGGCAATCTGATTTTAGCCGATCGCGCCTTTACCACCCGGAACACTCGCACCTGTTCCGCCACAAATCGGCTAAAAGTTAAATGTACAGGACTTACGCTTTTCGCCCCCCTTGCCCCCCAAATTTGGGGGGCAAGGGGGGCAAAACCTTGGTTAGTGCGTAAGCCTTGATATACTTTCGCGACAGGTGTTTTGGAGGAAACTTTCAATGAAAGAAATCACGCGCCGGAAATTTATCATTGTCAGTACGCTGGCAGCTGGATTTGCGATCGCAGTTCAGCCAATTTCTGCCCAAGTTATCAATACAAATACTCAAGGCTTGGTTGCGGGTGAAGTCAAGATTCCCGTAGAGGATGGCGAAATTCCGGCTTATCGGGCAATGCCTGCAACTGGAGCAAATTTCCCCGTTGTATTGGTAGTGCAGGAGATTTTCGGCGTACACCAACACCTGCAAGATATCTGTCGTCGCTTTGCCAAATTGGGTTATTTAGCGATCGCACCCGAACTTTTTGCCCGTCAAGGCGATGTTTCCCAAATGAACGATATTCAAGAAATCATCGCCAAAGTTGTCTCTAAAGTTCCCGATGCTCAAGTTATGTCCGATTTGGATGCAACTGTTAATTGGGCACAAAAATCAAGTAAAGGAAACATCAACAAACTGGGAATAACAGGTTTTTGCTGGGGTGGGCGAATTGTCTGGATGTATGCAGCTTACAGCCCCAGAGTAAAGGCGGGAGTTGCTTGGTACGGACGCCTGGTAGGTGACTCTACATCTTTAACTCCCAAGCACCCGATTGACATTGCACCTTATTTGAAAGCGCCAGTACTGGGACTTTACGGCGGCAAAGATGATGGAATTCCCACTGATACGGTAGAACGGATGCGTCAGGCACTTAAAGGAGGAAACAGCGGTTCGGAAATTGTGCTTTACCCAGATGCACCGCACGGTTTCTTTGCCGACTACCGCCCATCTTACCGAAAGGAACAAGCTGAGGATGGCTGGAAAAGGTTACAGACTTGGTTTAAGGAACATGGGGTTGGTTGATAATTCGAGATTACAGCGGCTTGCAGCCTCGTGAGGTACATTAAAATAATTTTCTTCATAACGCGACATTTGGGGCGGGTTTGGTAGATAATTTGTGGCTAACCGACAAGAATCATGGCAAAACCCGCCCCTACAATTTAGCTGTACCTCACCCACTCGCAAGCCGCTGTAAATGTTAAGGAACTCAGGATTGCTAAACTGAGCGATGTAGTCATCATCAGAGGGTAGACCATTGTTAGACGAACAAGCGAAAAAGACAATTCTGCGAAAGATTCCTCACGGACTCTACATCTGCGGAGTCAAGGATGGCGAAAATGTCAACGGCTTCACAGTCAGCTGGGTGATGCAAGCTTCTTTTCAACCGCCCTTAGTGGTAAATTGCGTTAAGCAAGATTCGGGATCGCACGCCATGATCGAAGCCAGCGGCGTCTTTGCCCTCAGCGTCCTGGAAGCCGGACAAAAAGACTTAGCCCAGAAATTCTTCAAACCCCAACGTCGCGTCGGCAATAAGTTTGAGGATGTGGACTTCTACTTGGGAGAAGAAACTGGTTGTCCCATCATCTCCGATTCCTTGGGCTATGTAGAATGCAGGGTTGTCGGCTCAGTCAAGCACGGCGATCATACCGTCTATGTCGGTGAAGTTATTGCCGCCGGAGTTCATCGGGAAGGCGAACCCCTTTTGCTAGAAAGCACCGGCTGGCAATACGGCGGGTAATCGGGGCTAGGGGCTAGGGAAGAGGGGGAAGGGGAAAATGTTTTTTCATCCCTCATCTCTCATCCCAATCACCAATCACCAATTATAGTCACAGTCACATTAAAGTTAAAGAAGCTTCGCCCATAGTGGGAATTATGCACTCCTTGAAAGTGGAATTCCATCTCTTATTTGAGTCAAGTAAAACTTTAGGACAAGGAACATTAAAATTAATTGATTAGTTAAAGAAAGCTGAACCATATTACCGAAATAGTGTCTCAACGATTAAGCGGTAGTACTATGACGCAAGCTCCCCTTCTCACTCCGCCTTCCACCGACCAGCGCCTTGTCTATTCCGGCACTACCTGGCAACAGTTCAAGCTAATTCAGGCTGGTTTTGCTGACTCTCCAGGCATTCGGCTGGCTTACTATGACAGCACCATTGAGATTATCATGCCGGGACGCGAACACGAAGTTTTTAGTCGGCTCATCGGCTTTTTGATTGGGTTATTTTGCCTGGAAAACGCCATTGAATTTGAACCCACGGGTTCCATGACCCAAGAGCGAGAAGAAGAAGTCTCTGCCCAAGCTGATGAATCCTACTGTTTTGGGGCATCCAAGCCAATCCCCGATCTCGTCATCGAAGTCGTGTTCACCAGTGGCGGCCTGAACAAGCTCAAGCGGTATCAAGCATTAGGAGTGCCTGAAGTGTGGTTTTGGCAAGACGGTCTATTCAGCCTCTATCGCCTACATGATAACCATTACGACAAAATCACCCACAGCGAAATTCCCGAACTGGCAACCCTCAGTATTGACCTGCTCACCCGCTGTGTGTTGATGGCTCAGACCTCTCGGTTGGAGGCAGCTCAAGAGTTTCGCAAGGCACTCAAATCGCCATCTCCTTAAGGCTTTGCTAACTAATAACGTAAGTTGCTAGTTATATCAAGGTACGTTGTTGCGCTTTAGCGCTCTTATAGCGCTAAAGCGCAACAACGTACCCATTATCCATTCCGAACAAGAGCCAATGGAACTAACTAGCAACTTACGTTAATAGCTAATGTAGGACTTACGCTTTTCGCCCCCCTTGCCCCCCAAAGAAAGGGGGGCGAAAACTTGATTAGTGCGTAAGTCCTGTAATCGCTACTGCGCTTCGCCAATCAGCGTAAACGCCGCCCAGTCCCTTGGATTCGGGTGTTGTTTCATTATCTTTAGCATCGCCTGACGCAGCGCCTGAGCTTTATCGGGCTGGGTTTGAAGATTTTGATAAAATTCGGTCATCAACAATGCTGTAGGAGCATCTGGCACCGACCAAAGCGATACAAGCACGGTGGGTACACCCGCTGAAATCAAGGCGCGAGACAGCCCGATCGCGCCATCCCCGGTAATTGTGCCTCTCCCAGTGTCGCAGGCACTCAAGACGACTAATTCGGCATTTAATTTCAAATCAAGGATTTCACTGGCGGTAAGTAAACCGTTATCATTGCCAGAAGGAGCGAGAGCGATCGCACCAGGAACACCTAACCCTTTAAAATCATCCAATAATCCATGAGTTGCTAGATGAACAATCTTTGCAGTCGGTAACTTTTCCAAAATAGTAGCTTTGGTAGCTTGGTTACCAGTGATAGCTTTAGTATTCAATATTTGGGCAATAGCTAAAGCTTCTTTTTCCGCACCCGGTAAACTCGGCAGTTGTTGCGGCGGTTGTCCGGGTTCGGGGGGTACGCTGGGCATAGTAGGATTGCCGACAACTAGGACATCTTTTTCCGATACTCGTTGCCGTTGTTGATGAGTTAATTCCAGAACCTGAATGGCAGGCGCTGTTAGGATGGTATGTTGTTGAATTAAATATTTTCCAGATGCGTCTTGAAGTGCTGGAAAGGGAACCAGAAACAGTTCGGCTTGCGGAATGAAGATAACACGGGCGTTGGGAGCTTTTGGTAGAAAATAAACAATTGGTTTGATGATAATTTGATAGAGTTGCTGCAATTGTTTCGTTTGGCTCACCGCATCCGATCGAACTTGCACTGTTAAACCGCGACCTCTGACACCGATGGAATCACGGCTAGTAATAACGAGGTCTTCTAGAGGCGATTTCCCCCCTGTCGCCCGCATGAATTTGAGGTCTACGCGCTGAAATTCTACTTTACCTGTGGGCTGAATTACCCATATATAAAGTTCTGATTTATCAATAATCGAGTATTCAATTATGGTAGCATTTTGTTGTTTGGCGATTTGTTTAATTTGTTCGATTGTGGGTGGGTTGATAGTTAGTTGTGCAGTCTCTTTAGAGGATAACCGTTTTGCCAACAACTCCACAAATGCCCGCGACCTTCCCCTTTCGGCAATTTCCAGCGCAGCTTCAATTTTATTCTCCGCAATGAGAACTTTTTGCAGCATTTGATAAGTACTCGCTTGCGTTTCAAAGATGGATACTTTATTTGTATCGCTCAATCCCGGTCGCAAAGATTCTAGAACTGTGATTGCAGCGGATAGACTTTTTTCTGCTGATGCTAAATTGCCAGATTTAAAGAGAGCATTACCGATATTGTTTAAGATTATGCTTTCCCCAGGTTTGTCGCCTATCTCTTGACGAATAACTAAGGATTGTTGATAAAAATCTAGTGCTTTAGGATATTGAGCAAGACCGTCGTAAATTGTACCAATATTGTTGAGAGCTACTCCAATGCTTAGGCGATCGCCAATTGACTTGACAATGACTAAGGCTTGCTGATAAAATTCTAATGCTTTGTCTGACTGACCTAGATTATTGTAAACTCTTCCAATATTATTGAGGGTTTTTCCTTCGCCTGATTTGTCGCCAATTTCGCGGCGAATGGCTAAAGCTTGCTGATGGAATTCTAGTGCTTTATCGCTTTGACCGAGAGTGTCGTAAACCACCCCGATGTTGTTAAGGGTTGTTCCTTGTCCCTTGCGATCGCCAACTTCTTTGCGAATGGCTAAAGCTTGCTGATAAAATTCTAGTGATTTGGCATACTGACCCAGATGGTTGTAAACAAATCCAATACTGTTGAGGGTGTTTCCTTCGCCCTTGCGATCGCCAATTTCTTTGCGAATAGCTAAGACTTGCTGATAAAATTCTAGTGCTTTAGCATACTGCCCCTGATTATCGTAAAGCAAGCCAATATTGTTGAAGGTAAGGGCAATACTTGCCTTGTCTCCACGTGCTTGAGCAATTGCTAAAGCTTGCTGATATAGTTCCAGTGCTTTAGGATACTGACCCAAATTGTCATAAACTGCCCCAAGGTTGATGAGAGTAGTTTCTTCTCCTTTCTTATTGCCAATTTCCCTGGCAATAGCTAAGGCTTGCTGATAGAATTCCTGTGCTTTGGGATACTGACCCAGACTAAGGTAAATCACCCCAATGTTGCTGAGCGTAACCCCAACGGTTTCCCGATCGCCAATTTCTTTGGCAATGG
Organism: Argonema galeatum A003/A1; assembly: GCF_023333595.1. Taxonomy (GTDB): domain Bacteria; phylum Cyanobacteriota; class Cyanobacteriia; order Cyanobacteriales; family Aerosakkonemataceae; genus Argonema; species Argonema galeatum. Next base: position 531,051 of record NZ_JAIQZM010000001.1, on the reverse strand, counting down.
CTAAGGCTTGCTGATAAAATTGCAATGCTTTGTCATACTGACCCAAACTGCGGTATAATCTGCCAATGCTGTTGAGGGTTAGTCCAACACCTTGCCGATCGCCAACTTCTGTCAGAACAGCTAAAGCTTGCTGATAAAACTCTAGCGCCTTGGGAGATTGGCCTAGCTTGAAATAAACCGCGCCGATATTGATCTGGACTCGCCCTTCACTTTCGCGATCGCGTAATTCTCTCGCAATATCCAAAGTTTGCTGATAAAACTCTAGCGCCTTGGGATACTGAGTCAAATTCTCGTAAACGAGTCCAATCTCATTGAGGATTTCCGCAACGCCATTGCGATCGCCCATACCCTGGCGAATAGTCAAAACCTGTTGAAACGTCTCAAGTGCTTCTTGAACTCGACCTTGGCGATACTGGAGTCTACCTGCTTCCAAAAGTCGATCGGCCTCAGCCTTTCGGTTTTGAGTCGTTTGTGCCTGTGATGGCTCGACTGAAGTCACAGGGGTTAGTTAGCTGACCGCGAAAATCTTGACAAAACCACCTCAAACTAGACAATAGATGTGATAATATGACATCATGTCTAGTTTAACTCCCCAAGAAGCCGCCTTACTATTAGGTGTAACGGTCAAAACGCTACACCGATGGGAGCTTGATGGTAAGATTAAATCAACTCGGACTGCTGGAGGACATCGTAGATATGACATTGCCGATTTAATTGGCAATAGATCGGGTAATGAATTAACTGTAGGTTATGCCAGAGTATCTAGTCATGACCAAAAAGAAGACCTGACTAGACAAATTTTAGTATTAGAAAGCTATTGTGCCAAGCATGGATGGGAATTTGAAATCATCCAAGACCTTGGCAGCGGCATGAATTATAAAAAGAAAGGATTAATTAGGTTAATCAAACTAATTACCACTTACCAAGTAGAAAGATTAGTATTAACTCATAAAGATAGATTACTTAGATTCGGCTCGGATTTAATCTTTACTTTGTGTGAGAGTTTTGGTACAGAGGTAATAATTATTAATCGCTCTGATGATAGCACATTCGAGGAAGATTTAGCTGCCGACGTACTAGAGATAATTACAGTATTTTCAGCACGTCTCTATGGCAGCCGTAGTCATAAAAATAAAAAGATAGTAGAAGAACTGAGGGAGGTAGCTAAAAAGCTATGACTACTCTCACTTACTGCAAGGGTTTACCAACACCAATAGACGAGCTAACCCCATTAGGATTGACCAGCTTTGAGTTATTTCTAGCTGATTATGCGGCTCTTTCTTATGGCGCTACTATTGAGACAGTCAATCACTTATTAGAAGTTGAGAGTCAGTTTGATAAGTCTAAATGGAATACCTATTTACAGAAAAAATATGGCATTAGCAAACGTCATGCCGGTGGGATGCTCGCGCTGTCAAGCTCGAAAGTAGAATCAGCCAAGGTATGTATAATCAATCACATCAAGCAGCTAGAATCAAAATTAAAATCAGCCAATAAATCGCTAGAAAAAGCCGAAAAAAAGCTGAAGTTAGCGAGAAAGTTTTACGCTAAGAAGAATTGGCATCACTCTCAAACAGGATGTAACTTTCCTCTCTCAACTTCTCTAACCACCAAGAAAACCAACTGGTATCATACGAGATTTAATCTCCACCATAAAAAGAGATATATTTACAAGCTAAACCGACAAATAGCGGCTCTCAAGTTAGCACCAATTAAGGTGAAAGTACCTAGAGGAGAAGTGTTTATCGTCGGCTCTAAAGACGAAAGTTTTGGTAATCAAACTTGTCAGTGGGATGGCAACATAGTTAAATTCAGAGTTCCCTATTGCTTAGAGTCTAAGTATGGTAAATATATCTGTTCAAAGCTGGGTAATTTTGAGAGAAATATCAATCGATTACCGGATAATGGTGCTAAAACTTGGCATTTCTATCGCCAAGATAACCGCTGGGCGGTAGCCGTTCAATTTACTCCATCACCTGTCAACAAGATTAGTAAACCTGTCGAGTATGGCTGCATCGGAATCGATCTCAATCCAGGTTCTATTGGTTGGGCGTATGTTGATTTTCAGGGCAATTTGAAGGCGTCTGGTTCTATCCCCTATCATTCTGGATTACCAAAGGTCAAGCAAGATGCGACTATTGTGGATGCTTGTCTACAATTAGCAATTTTAGCTGATACTAAAGCCTGTCCAATTGTCTGTGAATCCTTGGATTTTGCAGCTAAGACAACTCAGTTAAGAGAAAAAGGAAGAAAGTATGCTCGGATGTTGTCTGGTTGGGCATATAGCCGTTTTTATCAACTTTTGAAGTCAATTCTATCTAATCGTGGGATTCAACTAATTAACATCAATCCAGCCTATACCAGCTTAATTGGGCTGGTTAAATACGCGAGGATGTATGGAATGTCATCCGATGTGGCAGCCGCTCTAGCCATTGCTAGACGAGGAATGAATCTCTCGGAAAGATTACCGCGCTCTGTGTCCGCCTATCTGGGGGTGAACTCCAGAAAGCACGTATGGAGTGCGTTACATCAACTGAATATATTTATCGGTCAATGTGGTGTAGTAAATCGTCGGCACGATTACTATCACATCTCTAACTGGGCTGAGTTGGTTAAGGTTGTTGTCGAGTCGCAAGACCGGGCACCATCCAAGCGAAAGCGTTAACTCGGATTGACCAAAAGTTACACCGCCGACTTATACCGAGAGCTTCAGTTTACCAATGGGTAGATTTGTCTAGGTTTTTAGAAGCGGTAAAGGTGGAACCGAGAAACAGCGTTGCAGTTACAAGGCTCACAGACATCAGACGGCGGTGCATGGCGCGATCGGAGATTCACATTTTTCATTCTAATCGTTGATAGTTCACAGGACTTACGCACTCACGCCCCTGTCCCCCCAAATCAGAAGAGAAGAAGTCTTGTCCCCCCCAGATTTGGGGGTACAGGGGGGCTTTCTGCCTAAGTCATAGTTCATTGCAATAAACCATGAACCACGAACATACCTTATAATCTGCAAGAGAGACTTTGACAGCCCTACTTTGTGATTGCAATCTATCCCGGCAGCTTCGATCCGATTACCCTTGGACACCTCGATGTCATACAGCGCGGGTGTAAGCTATTTGAGCGAGTGGTCGTAGCAGTACTACGCAATCCCAATAAAATGCCCATGTTTACGGTGCAAGAGCGGCTTGACCAGATTCGCATATCCACGCAACATCTGCCCAACATAGAGGTAGACAGCTTTGACGGTCTTACCGTAAATTATGCCCAAATACGGCAAGCCGTTGTAATTATCCGGGGTCTGCGAGTGCTTTCTGACTTTGAGAAAGAGTTGCAGATGGCGCATACCAATAAGACACTATCGGATAAAATCGAGACAGTTTTTCTGGCTACCTCGACTGAATATGGTTTTTTAAGCAGTAGCGTGGTAAAAGAGATAGCAAGATTTGGCGGCTCTGTCGATCATCTTGTTCCCAAGCACGTTGCAAAAGATATTTACAACAAATGTTACGCCAAAACCCACCCCGAATCAGCCCCGACATCGACGAACCCAGCTCTCAGGATGAACTGTCCCAACGTGGAACAGCAGGTGTAGATATTCAGCGAGAACTCAACCGTATGGAGGAGATGATTCTCGATAGTCCACGCATTCCCCTGACTCGTCGTACGTTAGTTGATGAAGAACATCTGTTAGAACAGCTAGATCTCATCCGGCTAAATTTGCCAAATGCTTTTGAAGAAGCAGAAGCGATTATCCGGGAGAAGGAAGAGTTGCTTCAGCAAGCGGAACAATACGCCCATAAAATCATTGAGACGGCCCAGCAACGCGCCGCACAGATTTTAGATGACACGGGTATTGTTCGGCAGGCAAAACAAGAGGCGCAGCAACTCTGGCAAATGGTACAGAATGAGTGCGGTGCTGCACAAGAACAGACTCTGGCTGAAATCGAACGTTTGCACCGGGAAGCTCAAGAGGAACTGGAGGAGATCCGCGCTAAAGCCATTTCAGAAGCTGATGCCATTCAAAACGGCGCTGATGAATATGCCGAAAGGGTTCTCAATAATATTGAGCAGCAGTTGAACGATATGCAGCGTATAATCCGTAACGGACGCCAACAGCTGCAACAAGCTGACTCCCCACCGCTTGCACTAAAAACGCCTCCTGGTTCTCTGTTTCCACGCTCATCATCCCCAATACCACCGAAGAAAAGCTAGGGTAATTGGCTCTTTCGGAGTTCCTATGCTTTTGTTCAATTTAAGAACATTTTTATTTCTTTTCTCCCCTGCACAAGTGCCCCTCTGCACAAGTGCCCCTCTGCTCAAGCGCCCCTCTGCTCAAGAACTCAAATAGCATAGTCAGTACAGAAGAGCCAATTTTCCAATGCCCAATGCCCGGTTATAATTGATGAAGTTACTTTGCCTGAGTAATGGTCATGGGGAGGATGCGATCGCTGTTCGGATATTGAAAGAACTACAGCAGCGTCCCAATGCCCCAAAAATAGCAGCCCTACCTATAGTTGGCGAAGGCCAAGCCTACACCGAGCTAGGAATTCCCCTCATCGCACCGACGCGGAAAATGCCCTCCGGTGGCTTTATTTATATGGATGGGCGTCATTTGTGGCGAGATTTACGGAGCGGCTTACTCCAACTGCTCTGGTGGCAGTTTAGGGCAGTACAGGCTTGGAAACAACAGGGCGGAACTATCTTAGCCGTGGGGGATATTGTCCCCTTGTTGCTTGCTTGGTTGAGTGGGGCTCCTTATGCCTTCGTCGGCACCGCCAAATCGGAATATTATCTGCGGGATGAAGCTGGCCCGCTGCCGAGGAAATCCCAGATGCAGCGCAGGGAAGGTTGGTCGGGGTCGGTTTATCTGCCTTGGGAACGTTGGCTGATGAGTCGCAAGCGTTGTAAAGCAGTGTTTCCTAGAGATAGTCTGACTAGCGAAATGTTGCAGAAATGGTCAATCCCGGCTTTTGATTTGGGAAATCCGATGATGGATGACCTTGAGCCTGAGAGTCCAAGGGCGGTTTTTTATTCCTCAGATGCTGAGAAAGTGGAGCAAGCGCGATCGCTCACAATCACTTTACTCCCCGGTTCCAGAGCCCCGGAAGCCTACGCAAATTGGCAGCAAATCCTCCCGGCTCTAACTGGGGTGATGGAAGGGTTTCGCGACCGCACAGTGCTGTTTCTGGGCGCGATCGCACCAGTACTAAGCTTAGATCCTTTACGGTCAGCCTTGGAAGCAGAAGGCTGGCGTCTGCAATCTCCGCAACTTGAGGAATCCCAGCTGCCAATTAACGACCCTACGGCATCGGTGTTTACCCAGGGAAAATCCACCCTGATCTTGACTCAGCGAGCGTTTGGGGATTGCTTGCAGCAAGGAGACTTTGCTATTGCGATGGCTGGAACCGCTACAGAACAGTTTGTGGGATTAGGCAAACCGGCGATCGCAATCCCAGGTAAAGGCCCCCAATTTACCCCCGCCTTCGCAGAAGCTCAAACTCGCCTATTGGGGCCATCGCTAATTTTAGCGAAACAACCAAGGGAGGTTGCCGAGATCGTGCGATCGCTCCTGCGCGATCCCGACCGACTGCAACTGATTGCTGATAATGGTCGCCGTCGGATGGGTAAGCCCGGAGGGGCCGATCGCATTGCTGACTGTCTGATGGAGAAATTACTAGAATAGTTCAGCTTTTTTGCGTCATTAGTCATTAGTCATTAGTCATTAGTTATTAGTCATTAGTCATTAGTCATTAGTCATTAGTCAAGTGCTATATCAGTGCATCCGTGTATATCCGTGTCGTGCTGGTCATATCATGTCCTCACACATCGATTGCCAGAGAAAAATCGCTCTCTTATCTGCGTTTATCTGCGTTCCAGAGTCTTCATCTGCGGTAAAAATTTAACCCCCGATGACAACAGACAATTTCCCGTATTACTCTTACACTACCGATACAACCGGACACGATATCATTAATAAAAAATCGGACACTGCGATCCCGGAAGCCAGAGCAACGTAAAATTGAGGCTATGCGACATTTAGGGTGCTGAAGTCTTTATATGGCTCCAACTTTTCACTTATCAAAGGAAATTTCATGGATTTCGGTATTTCTATTTTGCCCTTAGCCTTTCAATTTGCTTCTCCAGGGCCGATTTTCTTTCAGCTTGGGCCACTAACCATCCGCTGGTACGGTCTGTTGATCGCCTCAGCAGTATTGATTGGGGTAACCCTTTCCGGGTACTTAGCCAAGCGCCGTAACATCAACCCAGACTTACCGGGCGAACTGGCAATCTGGCTTGTGGTTGGAGCAATTCCCTCCGCCCGACTTTATTACGTATTATTTCAGTGGTCAGAATACGCCAAGAACCCAGCTGATATCATCGCCATTTGGAAAGGTGGTATTGCCATTCACGGTGCTATCTTGGGCGGCATAGTAGCGGCTTTAATCTTTGCACGAGTTCAAAAAGTCTCATTCTGGCAATTAGCAGATCTAGTCGCTCCCTCTCTAATTCTAGGTCAGGCGATCGGACGCTGGGGCAATTTCTTCAATTCAGAAGCTTACGGATCTCCCACAGATTTGCCCTGGAAAGTTTATATTCCCTTTGAGAGCCGTCTGCCGGGATATAGAAATTTTGAATACTTCCATCCCACCTTCCTCTATGAGTCCCTATGGGATTTAATGGTGTTTGGGATACTGCTCACCCTCTTCTTTCGCTCTCTGAAGGGAAATCCCCGCCTCAAGGTGGGAACCCTGGCACTGCTTTACCTTGTGTTTTACAGCATCGGTCGCTTCTGGATTGAAGGATTGCGAACCGATAGCCTAATGCTAGGGCCTCTGCGTATGGCTCAAATGGTGAGTATAGTGGGTATTGTCCTGGGATTAGCAAGTTTGGCTTGGCTTTACCTTTTGAGGCGATCGCTTCCCGATACAGTCACAGCTAATCATAACCAATCGGACAATGACGAAGGGTAAGATCGGAAAAGTAACCAACCAAAAGAATGATTCTTCTCTCGCGCTCCTCACCACATCAACCCCGCACCCTATGTTGTTTACACTCCTACCTTCATGACCCTTGAAATTATTGGTTTGGTCGCCAGCCGGATTCATCCCTGTAGTCAATCCAAAATCTAAAATCCAAAATCTAAAATCCAAAATCGAATGACTTATTGCCTTGGCATTATTACCCGCTTTGGTCTCGTTATGGCTGCTGACTCTCGCACTAATGCGGGTGTAGATTACATTTCAACCTACCAAAAACTATTCGATTTCTCCTATCCTGGAGAGCGGGCGATTCTGATGTGTACTTCGGGAAACCTGTCAATGACCCAGGCAGTGCTTACCTTAATCCGCAAGGATCTCAAAGCTCAAGAAGAAGCCAATATTCACTCCCTACCAAATTTGTACGAAATTGCTCGTTATATCGGTAGCAAAATTCGCCAGATTCAGGAGCAAGACAGAGCTTGGTTACAAAAAGACAACATCGATTTCAAATGCAGCATTCTCCTGGGCGGACAAATTAGAGGAGAAGAACCCGAACTTTATCTGATTTACAGCCAGGGTAATTTTATTCAAGCTACGCAGGAAACACCTTTTTTACAGATAGGTGAAACTAAATACGGCAAACCAATTTTAGACCGCACCCTCAATTTTGACACCCCCTTAGAAGCCTGCGCTAAATGTGCCCTGCTTTCGATCGACTCGACGATGAAGTCAAACATTTCTGTCGGGCCACCAATTAGCATGGTAATGTACGAAACTGACGCTCTTGCTATTCGGCATAAACTGCAATTGCGTCTGGGAGATCCTTATCTAGCTAAGGTTCGCAAGTGGTGGGAAGAGTCGCTGAGAAACGCTTTCGATCATATGCCAGATATCGAATGGCAATACTATCAGGAATCATCTCAAGAAGATGTTGTGATTGATTAATATAACTTCATTAGTCATCGGTCATTGGTCATTAGTCATTAGTCATTGGTCATCCTTGTATATCAGTGTGGTGCTATTAGTCATTAGTTGACTGCGATAGGAGAAGAACCTGAATTGGCGATCGAAGCAAAAAATAAAGTATCATAGTAGACAAGACTACACAAGCATTTGAACAGGCTCAACTATGGTTACTCCCTTCCCGCCACAAGATTATGTAGGGGCTCCGCATTGCGGAATTAAAGTTTCGGTTTTGAGTTAAGATTTATTCCGCAATGCTAAGCGCATCCGCGCCGAAGAGCGAACGCCCTCCAACTATACATATTCTTCCACAACCGAAGGGAGTAAGATCAAAAATTATCTCACCCAGGAGATCTGAAGTATGGTCGGCATAGCGAATTACCAACTACTTGAAAAAATCTACGAAGGCTCAAGAACCCTAGTCTATCGAGGAATTTCTACAACCCAAGCAAAACCCGTCATCGTCAAACTGCTCAAAGCCGAATACCCCAGCTTTACAGAACTCGTGCGGTTTCGCAATCAATACATCATTACCAAAAACCTCAACATTCCCGGAGTAGTCCAACCCCTAAGTTTGGAAAACTACCGCAACAGTTTTGCATTAGTAATGGCAGACGATGGTAGCATTGCCCTTAGTGACTACCGCCGCAACGAACCTCTCAGTCTTAATGAATTTTTCCCCATTGCGATCCAAATCGCCCAAATGTTAGAAGGACTATACATAAACCGAGTTATCCATAAAGATATTAAACCGCAAAATATCCTAATTCATCCCGAAACTAAAGAAGTTAAATTAATAGATTTCAGCATCGCTTCCCTCTTACCCAGAGAAACCCAAACTATCCAAAATTTCAACGTTCTCGAAGGCACCCTCGCCTATATGTCTCCCGAACAAACCGGAAGGATGAACCGAGGACTCGACTATCGCACTGACTTTTATTCCCTTGGCGTCACATTTTATGAACTCCTCACAGGTCAATTACCCTTTAGCAGTAACGACCCCTTAGAAATCGTACACTCTCATATTGCTAAAGAACCAATTTCTCCCGCTCGATTAAATCCCCAAATTCCACCAGCCATCTCAGAAATTACCCTCAAATTGATGGCTAAAAATGCTGAAGACCGATATCAAACACCCCAAGGATTTAAAGCAGATTTAGAAATTTGTTACCACCTATTACAGACGACAGGGAAAATTACTAATTTTATTACCGGACAATTAGACCGGGCTGGACAACTCCTAATCCCACAAAAACTTTACGGCAGAGAAGCCGAAGTTAATCAACTCCTAACTGCATTTGCTAGAGTCGGGCATGGCAACAGTGAAACGATCCTAGTATCGGGTTATTCCGGCATCGGCAAAACCTCCGTTATTAATGAAGTTCATAAACCCATAGTCAAGCAACGGGGCTATTTTATTGCCGGTAAATTTGACCAATTTAAACGCAACATTCCTTATGCCGCTTTGATTCAAGCTTTTGGATCGCTAATGCAGCAGTTACTTACAGAAAGTGCTGTAAAAATCCTAAATTGGAAAGACAAATTATTAGCAGCAGTAGGCAATAACGGTCAAGTTATTATTAATGTTATTCCCGAAGTCGAGTTAATTATTGGTTCTCAGCCAGAAGTGCCGCAATTAGGCCCAGCGGAAGCGCAAAACCGTTTTAACCGAGTTTTCCAAGAATTTATCAGCGTTTTTCCCCAAAAAGAACACCCGCTTGTCATCTTTTTAGATGACTTGCAGTGGGCAGATTTGGCTTCATTAAACTTAATGCAATTACTGATAGCCAATGCTGCTAGTCAATATCTCCTATTAATTGGAGCATATCGAGATAATGAAGTCAGTCCGACTCATCCTTTGATCCAAAGTATTGCCGAGATTGAAAAAGCAGGTAGGGTTGTTAATAATATCATCGTGCAACCTTTAGATTTCGATCGTGTCAATCAGTTGATTGTGGAAACTTTGGATACGGGCGATCGGTCCGAAACCTTAGCTGAACTAATCTTTAACAAGACCGGGGGAAATCCTTTTTTTATTACCCAACTTTTGCAAGCACTGTTTCAAGAAAAATTGCTAAGATTTGACTTGGTTAATGCTACTTGGCAGTGGAATTTAGATAAAATTCAAGCTATAGGTATCGCCGATAAGAGCGTAGTAGAATTAGTTGCAAGTAGGATTGAAAAACTGCCAGAAACAACACAACAAATATTAAAATTGGCAGCTTGCATAGGAGACAGATTCACTCTTGATGTGCTTTCTATTGTTAACGATCGGCCCCACTCAAATACAGCCAATGAATTATGGCCTGCCTTACAAGCGGGTTTAATTTTACCTTTGAGTGAAGATTATAAAATACCTCTCGTATTTGACCAAGAAAACGAAGTAAATCTACTTTTTGATAAATCAAAAGTAGGTTACAAATTTTTGCACGATCGCGTCCAACAAGCAGCATACTCATTAATCCATGAAAACGAAAAACAGCTAACTCATTTCCACATCGGTCAGCTATTGTTAAAGCATACACCAGAAGCGCAACAGTTAGAAAAAATCTTCGATCTTGTCAACCAATTAAATTATGGTGTAGATTTAATTAGCGAGCAAATCGATCGCGATAAACTAGCACAATTGAATTTAATGGCAGGTTGCAAAGCCAAAGCCGCGACGGCTTATGCGACAGCCCTAAAATATTTAACGGTAGGCAGAGAACTCCTAGCTACTGATAGCTGGCAAACTGATTATAACCTAACCTTAAACCTGTACTTAGAAGCAACAGAAGCCGCTTATTTCAGCACTGATTTTGAGCAGATGACTCAATTAGCTGAAACAGTACTGAAATGCGCGACAACGCTGTTAGATAAAATGAAAGTTTATGAAGTGAAAATTTTAGCCAGTGCAGCGCAAACTAGACTCAAAGAGTCAGTTAATATGGGACTGCAAATTTTGCAACTTTTAGGAGTAACTTTTCCTGAACGGCCAACCTTAGCGGATATTCAGCAAGGTTTAGCTGAAACATCGGCAAATTTGCAGCAAAGAAATATAGAAGATTTGATCGCTTTGCCAGCTATGACAGATCCACAAAAGTTAGCCGCAATGCCGATCTTATCAAGTATAGCTCCTTCTACATTTAAAACTACTCCTGAGTTATATCCCTTAATTGTTTTTGCACAAGTTAATTTATCAATTAAATATGGTAATAGTCATCTCTCTCCGTTTGCTTATGTTGGCTACGGACTAATTTTGTGTGGTGTCGTCCAAGATATTGAGTCGGGTTATCAATTTGGTAAATTGGCGAATCGACTGCTGTCTCAATTAAATGTTCAGGAACTAAAAGCCAAAATTTCCGCTGTAGATTGTGGATATATCAGACATTGGAAAGATCATCTTAAATTGACATTAGAAAACTTGCGGTCGGGATATCAAAGTGGATTAGAAACAGGAGATTTAGAATTTACAGCTTACTGCGCCTTCTTTGAATGTTGCCATTCATATTATATGGGTAAGGAACTGGAGGAAACGGAAAATAAGATGGCTACCTATAGCCAAGCAATAAAGCAATTGAAGCAACAAATTCCGTTTTATTGGAACGAAATGTATCGGCAGTCAATTTTAAATTTGCTCGCTCGTTCTCCCAATCTATGCTATTTACAAGGTGAAGCCTGCGATGAGGAGCAATTACTACCGATTCTTACTCAAGCTAATGACCGACTGGGACTTCATATATTCTATTCAAATAAACTGATTCTTGGCTATTTATTTGAAAAGTATGCTTTAGCATTAGAAAATGCTAATATAGCTGTTCAGTATTTAGATGGAGTAACGGGAATGTTCGCTATTCCTATCTTCCATTTTTACGATTCTTTAGTCCAGCTTGCTTTAGGAATTAATGGAGTAAAATCCGAGCAAGATGTTTTGCTCGATCGGGTAATAGCTAACCAAGAAAAATTGAAAAAATGGGCAGATTATGCCCCGATGAATTATTTACATAAATTTCACCTAGTTGAAGCCGAACGCTTGCGGGTAGTAGGGGCTGATTTTGAAGCGATGGAATATTACGATTTGGCGATCGAAGGAGCAACGGCAAATGAATATATCCAAGAAGAAGCGATCGCTTGTGAATTAGCTGGAAAATTTTATGAATCTCTGCATAAAGAATTTATTGCACAAGCCTACCTTACTAAAGCCTACTATGCTTATGCTCGTTGGGGAGCTAAAGCCAAAGTAGATGATTTAGAAACACGCTATCCCCAATTACTTGCTCCCATCCTGACAGCGACCAAAACTACCTCCAAAATTAGTCAGACACTTACTTATATTAAGACTAATACAGTTAGTTCTACGAGTTGGGAGACTTCAGTTATTTTTGATTTGGGAACTGTCCTCAAAGCATCTCAAAACCTTTCCGATGAGATCGAACTCGATAAGTTACTCACAACAGTGATGCAAGTAGTGTTGGAAAATGCTGGCGCTACAAGTGGTTCTTTGATTTTACCTGAATCCGAGCAATGGTATATTGCTGCTACTATTAATGCCGACAGCAGACTCAAACAACCTGTTTGGGCCTTGTTATCATCAATTACAGTAGAAGATAGTCAATTGATTCCTGAAAAGATCGTCAACTATGTCAAACATACCAAAAAAACCTTAGTAATTGATGATGTAGCAGCGGCAACAACATGGACAGATGATTATTACATTCAATTACATAAACCCCAATCAATTTTGTGTGCAACTCTGCTGAATCAAGGTGAATTGATTGGAATTTTGTACTTAGAAAATTGCTTAACCAAAGCAGCTTTTACGCGAGAACGCTTAGAAGTGTTAAAAGTGTTGTGTTCTCAAGCGGCGATCGCTCTAAAAAATGCCAGACTTTATCAGGATTTGCAGCGATCGGAAGCGCGAGAGCGAGAAAAAGCGGAGCAACTAGCAAAATCGCTACAAGAGTTACAATCAGCGCAACTGCAACTGATTCAAAGTGAAAAAATGTCAGTTTTGGGCAATTTAATGGCGGGCTTAGCCCATGAAATTAACAACCCAGTCGGGTTTATTGCTGGGAACGTCGAGCAGGCTAATACGGCGCTCCAAGATTTGCTGGAATACTTGCAATTGTATCAAGAAAAATTCCCCAATCCAGGAGAAGAAATAACGGAAAAAGCGGAAGAGATTGAGTTAGAATATATTTTAGAAGATTTGCCGCAAATGCTCTCGTCGATGAAAGCCGGGACCGATCGGATTCGCGAGATCGGTGGGTCGTTGCGAAACTTCTCCCGCGCCGATACCTCAACGAAAGTGTTAGCCAATCTGCATGAGGGTATTGATAGTACTTTGATGATTTTACAATATCGATTGAAAGCAAAGGATACTCGTCCGGCGATTGAGGTGATTAAGGAATATGGAGAAATTCCGCAAATAAAATGCTATTTCGGACAGTTGAATCAGGTATTTATGAATATTTTGGGAAATGCGATCGATGCTTTGGATGAAGCAAATCAGGGGCGTTCTTTTGCTGAAATTGCAGCCAATCCCAATCAGATTACTATTCGCACTGAAGTTTTAGAAGCGGAAACTGCTGTCGTTATTCGCATCAAAGATAATGGCAGTGGAATGTCAGATGAGGTAAAAGAGCAGGTATTTGACCATTTATTTACTACGAAAGCAGTGGGGAAAGGAACAGGTTTGGGGTTGTCTATTTCGCGTCAGATTGTGGAAGAAAAGCATGGAGGTAAGCTGAGTTGTATTTCTGCGCCAGAAGAGGGGACGGAATTTGCGATTCAGATTCCAATTTAGCCGTGGAAATAATATAATGAAAGGTGTTGGGAACGCACCCTACGCTAATGATTGAATGGATATGCTAGCTGTCATATCTAACTGGTTTCCAGGAGCTAAAAAATTTCCAGAAATGGGTGCGGTATACTTGGGAGATGCGCTGGCAACTAAAGGAATATGTCGATCGCTCACTACTAACCCTACAGTTGGATCGTAGCCTCGCCAGCCCGCTCCCGGCAAGTATACTTCCGCCCAAGCATGAAGATCTCGTTCCTTTTGATCTGGATCTCCTTCTTGATAACCGCTGACAAATCTAGCAGCTAAACCTACGGCGCGACAAGCTTCCATAAACAAAACTGCCACGTCGCGACAAGAACCTGATTTTTGGTTCCAAGTGACGCCACCAGGAAGCGGTTCGCCGGTTTCTCTCCTAATATATTGGCAATTCTCATAAATGCGTTGATTTAGTTGCATTAAAAAAGTACTGATTTGATTATCGGCTGCAAAACCAATATCTTGAGCCAATTGTATGACTGCGGGGTCTACATTTATTTGATATTGCGGTTGCAAATATGGCTGAAGTTGGGATAACATTGATGCTGGGTAGTCGATCGGCAGACTTAAAGCCCAAGGTTCTAGTAGGTAATCAAAAGGATTTGTGCGATAAGTTTCAACTTCTGAGCGTACTTCGATTTTCAGATAATCTGCGGTTCCACCAAACCAAGTTTGCAGTATGGCATTACCGTCTAAATCGGTAATGTGAGAAATACCAATTGGTTCCGGGTCAATTTTCAGGAAAAAAGAAAGCAGTTTCTGAGTGCTATCACAACGCGATCGCAACCTGATAATGTGCGGATTTAAAACGACCGCTCGATCGTAAATGTAAGTAGTGGTGTGAACGATTTGGTAGCGCATCCTGATTTTAGGTTTTAGATTTTTAACTAAGTCAGACAGTTAATATTTGGTCATTAAGAAACTGATGAGACATAGAACTGTTAAGACGAGCGCGCCAATTTTCAATCCCTGCAAAACAAGCTGAATTGGCAAGATAATCGTACCGAGTTGCTGCAACATCCCCATCATGTCAGCTTCTCCCCAATGTTCCGCAATCTTTCCATCTACAATGCAGTCTATGTGAATGAATGATACCGTAACCTGCTTACCTGTTGGAGGGAAACCTTGCAGTTTTCCTTTATGGGTGGCAGCAAATATCCCACGGGTGACAACTTTATCTTCCTCTACAAGGATATCTTCAAAGCTGTGGCGAATATCTGGGAAAGCGGAGCGGAACATGAGGCAAAACTCTTTAAATTTTTCGCGATTTAGCGATGCAGGCGAGCCGGGAAAATGAGCGACAAAGTTGGGACTGAGCATATCCTCTATCTTGTCTAAATTGCCATTGTCGAACTCCTCATAATATCGAAGGACAATTTCTTTTTTCTGTTCGATAGACATGGGATATTCCTGTTAGACATAAAATTAACTAATGGGTTTTAACGCAAAGAAGGTTTCAAAAATGTTGTTGCCGACGCCATAAATTTGCTGCTGCAAGTCGTTGAGACATTCATGCAATCCCATTTGAACGATTTCTTCAATGGATAAATAGTCCAATTCAGAACGCAATCGACCCAAAGAACGTTCTGCGGGGTTACTCCAGGTGCCGGGAGAAGATCCGGTAATTTGATGTAAAGATCGCTCCGCCTGCATCAGACAAAATCGAATCGATCGCGGAAACTCTCGATCTAAAATTAGAAATTCCGCCACACCAGTTGGTGTAATGCGATGTTGGCATTTGCGATACATTTCGTAAGCACTAGCCGATCGCAATAATCCCATCCACTGCAATTCATCCAGCGTGGTGCCTACATCTTTTACCGAAGGTAGAAGCAGGAAATATTTCACATCTAAAATTCGAGCAGTTTTATCTGCGCGTTCTAGAAACCGCCCCATTTGACCGAAATGCCAACCTTCATTATGAGTCATGGTGGCATCCATCACACCAGCAAATAGGTGGCTAGCCAGTTTTACTTCTTTAAAAAAATGTTGCGGTTCAAAAGTGGCTTGTCCTTCGGCTGCATCTTGCACCATGAAATAAAAAGTATTCACCTGTTCCCACATCTCTGAAGAAATGATTTCTCGAATAGATCGAGCATTTTCTCTGGCAGAGCGAAGGCAGGAAATGATAGAGTTGGCATTATCGCGATCGAAAGTGAGAAACTGAATTACATTTTCGGCTGTAGCTTCCCCGTAACGATTCTGAAATACAGGCAAGTCGCCAGTGGTCAGCACCAACGGTTCCCACTGCTGCGCCACACCCGTAGGGGAATCCAGAATTAGATTGACATTTGCATTGATAAAACGAGCAATATTTTCTGCCCGTTCAACATAACGATTAAGCCAGTAGATAGAATCTGCAACGCGACTAAGCATTTTTTTAGGGGCTAGGGGCTAGGGGCTAGGGGCTAGGGGAAGAGAGGGGAAGAGAGGGATTAGGGATTAGGGAAAGAGAGGGATTAGGGATTAGGGAAAGAGAGGGATTAGGGATTAGGGGAAGAGAGGGATTAGGGATTAGGGAAAGAGAGGGAAGAGAGGGGCTGGGGAAAAATCTTTCGCTAGTTTTCAGTCCTCGGTTTGTTGTCTCTTTTTAGTTTATTTTCCAAAGAGTTCTGTAGTCCGCGAAGCATTTTGCCCAATTCTTCCATCTTATGAAAAAGTGTTTCAATATCGGCCTTGTTTTGAATATAAGGCCGTCGTGCAGCTATGATTAGTTGAGTTTCTAATTCGGCAAGCGAACCCAGCGCGATGGAGATGTGATGCAAGAACTCCTTGGTATAGTTTCTCGCGTGTCCTTCAGCTATGTTAGAAGGAATCGATACAGCAGCCCGTTGCATTTGACTGCTTAAACCGTATATCTCCTGCTTTGGAAAGCTGTCCGTTAGCTGATAAATCTGGTCTGCCACTTCCATGCCGACTTGCCAAACCTTGAGATCTCGATAGCTGCTTATGCTCATAGTAGTACACCCCAAACCGTAAAAATTAACTTATATTTTCCGCTATTCCTTCTCCTCTCTTCCCCTCTCTTCCCCTAGCCCCTAGCCCCTAGCCCCTAGCCCCTCTCTTCCCCCTAGCCCCTAGCCCCTAGCCCCTAATTAGCGAGTACCCAAGTATCTTTCGATCCGCCGCCTTGGGAAGAGTTAACTACTAAAGAACCTTTTTTGAGGGCGACGCGGGTTAAACCACCTGGGTGTACATAGATATCTTTACCGTAGAGAATGTAGGGACGTAAGTCCACATGACATCCCTCAAAGCGATCGCCTATTATTGTAGGAACTCGCGACAGGCAAAGTGTCGGCTGGGCAATATAGTTGCGCGGATTAGCTTTAATTAATTGGGCAAATTCTTCTCGTTGTGACTGTGTGGCGTGAGGGCCAACTAACATCCCGTAACCGCCAGATTCGTTGGCGCATTTTACCACAAGTTTGTCTAAATTGGCAAGGACATGATTTAGCTGTTTCTCTTCCCAGCAGAGGTAAGTGGGGACATTTTGCAGAATCGGGTCTTCCTTGAGGTAGTAGCGAATCATTTCGGGGACATAGGCATAGATCACTTTATCATCTGCCACTCCGGTTCCCAGGGCGTTGGCGATCGCAACACGACGATTGCGATAAACTTCCGTTAGACCCGGTATACCTAATGTGGAATCGGAGCGAAAAACGAGAGGGTCGATAAAGTCGTCATCGATGCGGCGATAGATCACATCTACCCGCTGCAATCCCTTGGTAGTACGCATTTGCAGGTAGCCATCCGTCACCACCAAATCTCTGCCCTCCACCAGTTGCACACCCATTTGCTGAGCGAGGAAAGAATGCTCAAAGTAGGCAGAATTGTAAATACCTGGGGTGAGAACGACTACGGTGGGGTCTGCTAAATTGGCAGGTGCTAGATTGAGGAGAGTTTCGAGCAAATGACTGGGGTAATCATCGACGGGTCGAATTGCGATCGTCTCAAACAGCTTCGGAAAGGACGATTTCATCACCCGGCGGTTCTCCAAAACGTAGGAGACACCGGAAGGACAGCGGAGATTATCTTCTAGAACGTACCACTGACCATCTTTATCTCGCACTAAATCCGTGCCAGTGATATGACACCAAATTCCTCCCGGTGGTTTCAATCCTATACAGGGTTTGAGAAATCCTTTGGCAGAGGCAATTAATTCTAACGGGATAACGCCGTCGGTAACAATTTTCTGGGCATCGTAAATATCTGCTATAAAGCAATTTAAGGCGTAGATGCGCTGCTTGAGTCCCTTTTCCATCTCTGTCCATTCTTGCGCCGAGACAATGCGGGGAATGACATCAAAGGGAAAGATGCGCTCAGTGCCACGGTTATCGCCATAAACGTTGAAAGTGGCTCCCAACTTGAGAAGGGCTTGCTGTGCGACTTGCTGGCGTCGCTGGAGTTCCTCTGGCGGCAACCCATTAATCCTTTCGATTAAAAGAGTTGCATCAGGGCGGGGTTTGCCCTTGGCGACAAACAGTTCATCATAAAAATCTGCTGGATCGTAGGTATAAAATTGCATATTGAGTATTGATGATATGTGATGGGCGATCGCTAATTGGCTGTTTCTAAGTAGGTGGGCATATTTAAACGTAAAACTCCAGGCCCCTAGAAACCCGGTTTCTCTTAGAAACCGGGTTTCTGGGAGTTCAGTTTATTTACGCCCACCTACTTATCCCGATCGATCTTTATAGCTGACCGCTAACCAAGTTGCGATCGCCAATAAATGCTCATCTTTCAGACTAAAGTGCGATGCGCCTAGTGTAAATAGGCATTAGGCAGAAACTTATAATGGTTTGCGCTTGCATGAGGGACACGATTTTTTTCCACTCCCCCACTCTCCCTAGCCCCTCTGACCCTAGCCCTTCTTCCCCAATCCCTTCTTTACTTTTGACTTTTGACTTTTGACTTTTGACTTTTCTTGCCACTCTCCCACTCTCCCACTCCCGCGCACTTATGACACTGACCCAAGTTTGGGGTGTTTTGCTGATTTTCATCCTCTGTCCCCTCTTAGGAGGGTTACCCGTGATTGCGTGGATTGTTTACGCACTCAGAAGACGCAAGCTGCGAGAAATCGGCACTGGAAATATTGGAGTTCAAGCTGCTTTCTACCACGGCGGAACCCTTGCAGGTATCTTAGCGGTGCTATCGGAGGCGGGAAAGGGCATTGCGGCTGTAATGCTGGCGCGTGCTTTTTTTCCAAGTGGTTCGGAGTGGGAAATAATTGCGCTGATTGCTTTGGTGATGGGACGCTACTGGATGGGCAAAGGCGCTGGGACAACCAATGTTTTCTGGGGTTTTGTCGTTCACGATGTGCGGGTAGCGGGATTGGTGTTTTTGATTGGGGGAATTGGCTTTACAATTTTGCGTGAGCGTAATGCGGGACGAATCGCGGTTTTAATTCTGTTACCAGCGATATTGGCTGGTCTGCATCCCCAGGATTCTGCGCGTATCTTTGCTGCGATCGCACTTGCTGTTTTAATGGGATGGATCTATAAAAAAATGCCAGATGATTTAGATCTTGCACCAGTTGCAGGACAGCGCGATTCTCAAGCAATGTTTCGCTTTTTTCGTGGCGACAAAGCGATGATTTCTCTCAACCAACAGCTAGATGCTTCCAAAGTAGGACAAAAAGCTGCAACATTATCTCAGCTAAAACGTTGGGGCTACCCAGTACCAGATGGATGGGTTTTGCCGCCAGGAGATGACCCGACACCTTTGATTGAGTCTTTGCAACCTTCTCCAGCGTCGCCTTTGGTGGTGCGTTCTTCTGCGATAGGAGAAGATTCGGAATATGCTTCTGCGGCTGGTCAATATGAAACTATTTTAAATGTGACGAGCCGAGATGGTTTGCAACAAGCAATCCTTCGGTGTCAGGCTTCTTACGATCGATCGAGTGCTGTTGAATATCGACAACAGCGCCATCTCCCAGAGGCGGCAATGGCTGTATTGATTCAAAAACAAGTTTTTGGGGCATTTTCTGGAGTTGCCTTCAGCCGCGATCCTATGCTCGGATATGGAGACGCAGTTGCGATCGAAGCTTTACCGGGCGCTGCTTCGCGAATAGTTTCTGGTAAAGTCACACCAGAACAATACAGAGTTATAGTTAGAAACGCCGCTTTGGTAGCAGAGGAGCAGAGGGGAAGAGGGGCAGAGGAGCAGAGTGTTGTTAGCGTTGAGGGAAACGGAGATGTACCATTAACGTTAATTCGGCAAGTGGCTGTTTTGGCACGAGATTTGGAAGCGCGATATCATGGCATTCCGCAAGATATTGAGTGGAGTTATGATGGTGAAACACTGTGGCTGTTGCAATCGCGCCCGATCACTACTTTATGGCCGATTTGGACAAGAAAGATAGCCGCCGAAGTAATTCCGGGATTAATTCGCCCTCTCACTTGGTCAATTAATCGTCCTCTGACTTGTGGTGTTTGGGGAGAAATTTTTACACTGGTGTTGGGAAAGCGATCGCATGGTTTAGATTTCAACGAAACTGCTACACTGCACTACTCCCGTGCTTATTTCAACGCCTCCCTGTTGGGGCAAATCTTCCTTCGTATGGGACTACCGCCGGAAAGTCTGGAGTTTTTGACTCTTGGCGCGAAGTTTAGCAAACCACCTGTGCGTTCTACTTTGCAAAATCTGCCGGGATTACTCAGGTTGTGGCGTCGCGAATTGCGCTTGGAAAAGGATTTTCAAAGAGACTATCGACGCCACTTTGCCCCAGGGTTAGCCGATATGAACCCCAGTGCAACATCTCTAAACTCTCCACAAACAATACTAGAAAGAATTAATTTCATCCTGGGATTACTCAAACGCGCTACTTATTACAGCATTTTGGCACCTTTAAGTTTGGCGTTGCGACAGGGAATATTTAAAGTAAAAGATGAAGAACTTGATGCTGGTAAGACGCCGGAACTTGCGAGTTTGCGAAGTCTCCAGCAACTTGCTGCTGCTGCACGTCATTTGTTACCGCAACCAGAAAGAATCAATCCTTTAGAAGCACAAAAAATTGCACCTAATATCTTTGCTACGTTAGCTGAAATTGCAGATGGACAATCAATTTTACAGCAGTTCGATCGGTTTTTAGACATTTACGGCTATCTCAGCGATGTGGGAACCGATATTGCTGTTCCCACCTGGAAAGAAGATCCTAGCCCCGTGAGGGAACTGTTTGCACAATTTGTTCTGAATCTGCCTCCTGAATATGTACCGCCTGGAAAGACTAGCAAGAAGGCTCAGTCGGTACAGCGTCGCCTCGATCTGAAGGGTCGGGTAACTGAAGTTTATAGTAAGTTGCTGGCCGAGTTGCGTTGGAGTTTTGTGGCGATCGAGCAAATCTGGCTTGATTCGGTGGTGCTTCGCGAACGTGGAGATATCTTTTTTCTAGAATATTCCGAAATCGAACAAATTATAACACAAAACGATCGAGATTTACTGGAACGGTTGCCGCAGTTGATAGCAGAAAGGCGATCGCAACTGGAAGAACATCGACAATTAGATACAGTTCCACGAGTAATCTACGGTAATGCAGCATCTCCCACATCGAATATAGACGATCGCTTCCCCAGCCATCTGTGGCAAGGAATTGGTGCCAGTCCAGGACTTGCGGAGGGTAGAGTCAAGGTGCTGCGGAATTTGCAAGCTGTTGGCGAGATCGATCGCACTACGATATTAGTTGTACCTTACACCGACTCTGGCTGGGCTCCCCTGTTGGCGCGTGCGGGTGGGATAATTGCGGAAGTAGGGGGCAGGTTATCTCATGGTGCGATCGTAGCACGCGAGTACGGAATTCCTGCTGTCATGGATATTCACGATGCGACTCGTTTGTTGCGCGATGGACAAAGAGTGCGAATTGATGGGAGTAGGGGAACGGTGGAGATTATTTGATGAGATTTAAAATATGCGATCGCACCTTCACAATGCTAAAGTTTAACAAAGTAATCAACTAACAAAAGTAATGGCAGAACTAACTATTCAAATTCCAGATGAACTTGCTAAACGCCTAGAACCTTTGCAAGAGCGATTACCGGAACTGCTTTGGCAAGTTCTGGAGAATCCTGAAATTTATCAACCAATCCAGTCAGAAGTGAACCCAAATTTTACAGATATTTTTCCAGTTTATCAAGAAGTTATTGACTTTTTAATCAAAAGTCCGACTCTGGAAGATATTGTTGCTTTTCAAGTTTCTCCCCAAGCTCAAACACGGCTGCAAACTTTGCTGTCAAAAAATCGGGAAGCAACGCTAACTCCACCAGAGGTAGCAGAATTGGATGTTTACGAACAGCTAGAACATCTGATGATTTTACTAAAAGCACGAGCTTATTCTGGCATTAACTAAATGACTTCTAATTTAATTTCTGCCGAACTGCGTAAGTTGGTTATTGAAAGGGCTTTCGGACGTTGTGAATACTGCCTGATTCATCAAGACGTTTCTATCTATAGCCATGAGATAGATCATATCATCGCCCTTAAACATGGGGGTAAAACCAGTGCTGATAATTTAGCTCTTTCATGTTTATCTTGTAACCGCTATAAAGGCTCTGATTTTGCTACTATTGATTCTATTAGCGGTGAAATTGTACCTTTATTTAACCCACGCCGTCAAGTTTGGAACGAGCATTTTTCTCTTAATAACGGTCGAATTCAAGGCATAACTAAGATTGGTGAAGTTACTGTAAGATTACTAAAGTTTAATGCTCCCAGTCGTGTACTTCAACGTAAAATTTTGATTAAGCAAGGACGGTATCCCTAAAAAATGTATTAGACCTCTCCAAAAAAGAATGTAGAGACGTTGCATGCAACGTCTCTACAAGGGTTACAGGTAACGCACCTTTAATTTCTGGAGATGTCTATTGAGGCTGAATGAACGGTGGAAACTTTGTAATTCAAGATGCCAACACTTCACTGAGGACAACAACGGGTAAATTGGCAATATTGCGAAAGCCTTTATCGTTCGTCAGAAATAGGGTACAATTTATAGATAAAGCGGTGGCAGCATGAATCGCATCAGGTGTTCTCAAACTGGTAGTTGCCCTCAAATTTGCAACTTCTCTCAGGATAGATTGGCTGATAGGAATTAGCTGCATTTCGGATGACAGAAGCAGTTGTTCGTAAGCATTGATTAAAGTAGTATCAGCGTTTCTCAACGGAACTACTAAAGTTTCCATCAATATTAGTTCGCTGCTGGCTATTTCCAGTTCGCGTAATTGAAATTTTAACCACAGAGGTTGCAGTAGCGAATAATAGTCAGGGTGGCTTTCAATCGTATAAATCGCTACCGATGTGTCAGCATAAATAATGCCAGATGAAGGAAGTGTTAGCTGTCCCATGAATCCCGTTCCTCTTGCAGTTGCTTATCTATATCTTCAGCACTTCTGAACTGGCGTTTACTGCGGATTTGTTCGATCATTTCTACGGCAGAACCCCGTTTTGAGGCTGGTTTTTCTGGTAAAATGACAAATACATCCACAGCATCGCCGATCGCAGCTTCGGGAATCTCAATTTCTATCTTATTTCCCGGTAAAATTTTGGTTTTGATATGTAAGGATGGTTGCACGATCTTTTCCTCAGTTATAAATCAAATATACCAAAAAGATCGATCGTTGCCTATCTGGTCGTAGGGACACGGCATAATTAACCTTTTTCTCAACGCCAAAATATCCCGGATGCCGTGTCCCTACATATATTTTTGCTTTCCGGGTATGTTGTTGGGGGGTTTGGGCTTTAGCGCTCTTATACCAACTTGGATAAGAGCGCTAAAGCGCAACAACGTACCTAATACCAGCCTCAATTATATAACTAGCAACTTGCGTTATTAGCCAGGGAATTGATTCCCTGGCTGGCGGGTCATGCAACTGGTGCAAGATATCTAAAAAATCAACAACAAACTATCAATAATCAACTTCTTTTCTGCAATTTTTTCTTAGCAAATTCCCGCAACTTCTCATCGGGCTCATGTTCGGATCGGTCGCGCAACAACTCCAGCGTGCGGGGATTGTCGCCATGATGTTCTAGAATTGCTTCAAGAGCAGTTTGTCGGGGGTTAGTTTGCCAATCTTCCTCACGCTCAAAGGGATCGTTGATGGCGCAATTGTAGAAAAACTCAAACATTCCAGGTTCTTGGTTCCAATTTTCGGCGATCGCATCCACTGCTGCACGTCGCACATTCCAATTCGCATCGGACTGAACGCAGGATTGGAGTAGGGGTAGGGTTTGCGGGTCTTCTTGGTAATATTGGACGATCGCATCCACTGCTGCATATCGCACATCCGAATTCGCATCAGACTGAACCCAGGATTGGAGTAGGGGTAGGGTTTGCGGGTCTTCTTGGTAATATAGGACGATCGCTTTCACTGCTGCACGTCGCACACCCCAATGCGGATCGGACTGAACGCAGGATTGGAGTAGGGGTAGGGTTTGCGGGTCTTCTTTGTAATATTGGGCGATCGCCTGAACTGCTGCTTGTCGCACAGTCCAATCCGGATCGGACTGAACGCAGGATAGGAGTAGGGGTAGGGTTTGCGGGTCTTCTTGGTAATATCGGGCGATCGCATCCACTGCTGCACGTCGCACACTCCAATTCAGATCGGACTGAACGCAGGATTGGAGTAGGGGTAGGGTTTGCGGGTCTTCTTTGTAATAGGAGGCGATCGCATCCACTGCTGTTTGTCGCACAACCAAATTCGGAGCGGACTGAACCCAGGATTGGAGTAGGGGTAGGGTTTGCGGGTCTTCTTTGTAATTAGAGGCGATCGCATACACTGCTGCACGTCGCACATCCGAATTCGGATCTGACTGAACGCAGGATTGGAGTAGGGGTAGGGTTTGCGGGTCGTTTTTCCAGGTTGTTGCGATCGCCTGAATAACTTTTGTAGCAGTTTCCCATTTCCGAACTTTCTTGGTAGCATTTTTCAAAGCATCCAGCAGTAATGCAGAAGTTGATTTAATAGTAGAGATATTTCTCACTTCTACCAGACATTCAGCCGCCAAAATTAGATTTATAAACTCAGATTCATCCTTTTCACTCATCAAATACTCAATCATCTCCCCCGCTACTTTTTCTGCCAGCATCCCGCAAATCAACCGCAACACTTCATGCCAAGATTCATCCTGCCAATGTTTCCCAAACGCCTCGTTTTTTAACTCCTCCTCCGTCAAAATGCGCTGCTTTTCAAACTTATCCACAAATTCCCAAGCGCAGAAATATTCCAAAAACGTGCGATGAACAAAACCGTAATACTCATCACCCAAATAACAGAGAATAAAATTGCGTTCGCGCAGTTGGTTAATCAGGGTTTGTGCTTTTTCGCGAGGTTGGGAAAAATCCCGCACTTTCAGAAACTTGGTAATAATTTCCAGCAACTTGTCCCGACTGATGATATTTCCGCGAATTCCCTTTTCTCCCGATTGCATTTCGTAGGCAATCTGCCGCAACATCGCCTGTTTTTCTGGACTTTCAATTGCATCAGGCGAAATTTGTAATTTCTTATGATCCACATCCCAAGCATAAAGCAACACTTTGGACGCTTCTTTATACAATTCCGCTCGATTTCTCGGCAATTCTTGGCGGCGGTTGAGAATTGCCATCATCGTCAGCAGCAGGGGATTTCCGGCGAGTTCGGCAATTGCTTTAGAATTAGCAATCGCATCTTGCAATCGCTGTTGTAAAAGTTCCCTATCTGGATCTTTCTCCAGTGCCAAATCGTGCCACTTTTGAAGAAATTCTGCGATTTGTTTTGGCTCCAAATCTTGGAGCGTGAAGTGACGAAACTCCGCATTTCCCAACGGTTCCGGGTTATAACCAACGATGCGGGAAGTCACCACCACTCGCGCTTTTTTGTATTCGTTGGTAAAGCTAATAATTTCCGTGATTACATCTTCTTGGCGATCGCGATTAATCACCTCATCCAACCCATCAAACATCACCAACGCACCATGCGATCGCAATTGTTTATCCAAATCTGCCTGATTTAGCTTTTGGATCGTGCGAGTTCCCTGGTGGAAAAACTTTAAAAAGCTGGTAGGCGCGGCCCGATCGGGCCCATATCCCCGCAACTCTACTAATAATGGTAACTGTTCGGTTGGTTGCTCTGCCCACTGCAAAGCGAGATATTGTAATAAAGTTGATTTTCCCGACCCCGGATCGCCTAGAATTACTACATAACGATTATTAGGATCTTTGAGAACTTCCAACACCGATCGAATCGCTTGCTGAAGATAACTTTCCCGATAGCGATGTAAATCTTCCTTAGTAAATTCTGCTTCAATTTGTCCAGATTCACATAACCTGCGCTGAATATCTTTCGGCAAATCGTAGCGCGATGGCGGTAATGCTTCCCGCACCATTTGGGGAATAAACATTTTCCACAATAGCAGGCGATACTGATCGTTTGTCATATCAACAACGTTCAGTTTCAGTTTGCCGTAAAATTCCTGTAAACTTTCCCGATATAGTTCTAGATCGAGTTTAGGAATAATTCCGGCGATCGATTCCAATGCTTTCGTAGAAGCAGCAGTATTTTCGTTAATCGCTTCTAAATTTTCCGAATCCAAAATAGCCCGCAATTCAGCCGAGTCTCGCCGAATCTCCACCACCTTGCGGCAATACTGTTTAGCAATTAATTCCCAATCAAACCCAGCAGGTAACGTATCTAAATGTAAAGTTTTCCAAATCTTCTCTAATGCTTTAGCATCAATTATCTGACAATCTTTTTTAAACGCGCTTCCCAAAATTTCTCTTACCGATTTATCTTTCAGAAATAAAATCAGCGATTCGCTATATTCTTTCGCTTCCTGTTTCTTCAAACCTTGCGCCTGTAACTCTTCTTGCACCAACTCCAAAAACTGCTTGATAGCTTTCTTAGTAGCAGTCGGCAGAATAATTCCCCGTCCCTTTTCATAAATTCCACCCGGTAAACTTTTAAAGAAATCTTTTAGCCAATCTTTGGCTGCTTCTTTGGCGATTTCATCTAATTTTATCTCTTTAAGAACCTGCTGGAAAACAAATCCAGTTAGCCAAGCAATCCCCGCTTCCAACATAATTTTGGCTCGAATCCCTGAAATTACCCACCAGTATAGCTTTTTTTTCTTACCCTAGCTACTAGCCCCTAGCAAATGTTACGATCAGCCCATAAAACCCTTAAAATCCACACACTCCGCTACTCATGTCTGAACCTTCAATCCTCGATCCGAGTCAGTTTCCAGATATTAGCGGGCTAGTCTTAGAAGATGATACCCCATTGGATAGCTTCATCAACGAAAAACAACAACGTCTGCTAACAACCGTTTTCTACAGCGGTGCTGAAACTGGTATTACCGTTCCCTTTATCGCTGCTGCTAATGTCGGTTTATTTAATAGCATCCGTCAACCTGGAATTGCGCCCGATGTTTTCCTCAGTCTTAATATTACTGCTGCTGAGGATTGGTGGGAAAGACAAGTGCGATCGTACCTTTTTTGGGAATTTGGCAAACCCCCAGAAGTGGTAATCGAAATTGTCTCCCCAACTCCCGGTAACGAATTAGGTAGCAAGCTAATAGATTACGCCCGAATGCGGATCATGTATTATGTGGTGTACGATCCCTTGCGCCAGCTGGGAAACACCATGCTGCGAGTATTTCAATTACAGGGAAAATCTTACATCCCCAAAGATGATGCTTTTTTCCCAGAAGTTGGTTTAGGAGTAACTTTGTGGCAAGGTGAATTTGAAAACGTAAATGGTACTTGGTTGCGCTGGTGCTATCCTAATGGTACTCCCATCCCCACAGGTGACGAATTGGTGGCGCAACGGGAGGCGCAGTTATCCCAGACTGAGGCGCAGTTATCCCAAACTGAGGCGCAGTTATCCCAAACTGAGGCGCAGTTATCCCAAACTGAGGCGCAGTTATCCCAAACTGAGACGCAGTTATCCCAGACTGAGGCGCAGTTATCCCAAACTGAGACGCAGTTAACTGAGGAACAGACGCGCACTAAACAAGCTCTAATGCTTGGTATTGAGCTTGGCTTAAAGCTGAAATTTGGCGATGCAGGTTTGGCTATTTTGAGCGAAATTTCGGCAATTTATGATGTAAGTTTGTTGCAGGCGATCGTCTCTACTTTATCAACAGCTAATAGTCTGGAGAGAATACAGCAAATTTATCGAACTTGATAGTACTGTAGGTTGGGTTTCGATTTTCTAGGTACGTAGTTGCGATGCCGCGCCAGATAAGAGCGCGGCATCGCAACTACGTACCTTTTTTAATTCTTGTCTATGATATAATGCAGTTGAATATGTTCAAATCCATTAAGAACGATCGCATGATTCAAGCTGTGGAACCAGACACTTGTTTTTATATTCAAAATTACGCGGCTGTCATCGCTAAAAACAGTTTGGACTTGACTGTCGATCCGCCTCCTGATTTAGCAATTGAAATTGATATTACTTCCCGGACTCAGTTTAATAATTATCAGTTGTTGGGAGTACCGGAACTGTGGCGCTATACAAGGCGGGGATTGCAAATTAATCTGCTGCAAGAAGGCAAGTATGTTGAGTCGAATATGAGTCCGAATTTTCCCAATATTCCTATTATTGAATTAGTTAATGAATATGTCGATCGCACTCAAAGAGAAGGCAGAAGTCAAGCCATTAGAGCTTTTTAACTTTGGGTGAAGGAAAATTTGAGAAGAGAATAGCTTTGGTACGTAGTTGCGCTTTAGCGCTAAAGCGCAACTACGTACCTACTATTTAGGGATGGAGCTAAGCGGACTCGAACCGCTGACATCTTCAATGCCATTGAAGCACTCTACCAACTGAGCTATAGCCCCTTTCGACGCTTTTCCATTATGCCTTAACTATCGGCGTCTTGTCAAGCACCTTCGCCAAAAATTTCTTTAATAATAAGTATGCTGACTCATTTGGGCTAAGTAGCCCATGCAGCCTCCCACGAGGAAATATACCACCAACATCGCAGCTGCGGACATCGCCACTAAAGTACCCGCCAGCATCAAGGAAAATTCCTGTTGATCGAATGCCTGTTGCATGAGGTGCAGCGACCAAGCCACTAAGGCCACGTCAAACATTAGAATAGCAATCAACATATTTTTACGAAATGTAACAGTTTTATCTATTCTAATATATGCAACTGTTGGCTTGATGCTATGTGGCGATCGCTAAACCCCCCTAAAGATAGAGTTTGGAGATATTACAGCAACCTGACTGGAACGTGGTGAGATGTTAAGTAATTTTTTATTTCCGCTACGGAAAGTTGACCGTAATGCAACAGGGATGCTAGGAGTGCTGCTTCCGCTTTGCCCTCAGTAAGGGCGTCATAAATGTGACCGCAGTTACCCGCGCCGCCAGAGGCAATAACCGGAATTTGCACATTGTCGGCAATGGTGCGAGTCAATTTGAGGTCATATCCAGCCTGAGTGCCGTCAGCGTCCATACTCGTCACGAGAAGCTCTCCTGCGCCGCGTTGCTCGGCTTCTTTCGCCCAGGCGATCGCATCCTTACCAGTGTTTTCTCGTCCGCCCCGCACGTAGACATCCCAACCGGGGTTATTTGGGTCTTGCCGCTTTCTGGCATCAATTGCCACAACAATACACTGATTGCCAAAGCGATCGCTCGATCGATTGATAAAATCTGGATCGCGCACAGCCGATGAGTTCATGCTCACCTTATCCGCACCAGCCCTTAACAATTGTTTAATCATTTCTAAGGATTGAATGCCGCCACCAACCGTCAAAGGGATAAAAACCTGCTCAGCCGTGCGATATACCACATCTATGATAATTTCCCGGTCTTCGTGAGTGGCAGTGATATCCAGAAACACCAACTCATCCGCACCAGCCTCATTGTAAACCTGTGCCAATTCCACCGGGTCGCCAGCATCCTTGAGATCGACGAAATTGACACCTTTGACAACTCGCCCAGCTTTTACATCCAAGCAAGGTAAGATTCGTTTAGCTAGCATGGCAGTGTCTCGCGCTCCCCAAGTGATGATATTTAGAGCCTATCCGAAAACCAATCTAAATTTTCCGATTGCCGACTGATTGATTATGGCGATAATTTCCTCAAAACAACAGCCCACCGAACCAGACTCCCAACCCAAGCGGCGTCGGGAGTCAAGTGGCAAATCTCCTTCTTCGCCGCCAAAATCAGATTTGTTGGCACCAACAGCAGCTGTTGATGAAACCGACAAGCTGGAAGAGGGAATCAGACCCCAGCGACTCGCCGACTATATCGGCCAAAAAGATCTCAAGACGGTTTTGGAAATAGGCATCGCAGCGGCTAGAGGTAGAGGCGAGACACTGGATCACCTGCTGCTGTATGGCCCTCCCGGTTTGGGCAAAACTACAATGGCGCTGATTTTAGCGGCGGAAATGGGCACCAGCTGCAAAATCACAGGGGCACCTTCCCTGGAACGTCCGCGAGACATTGTAGGCTTACTGGTGAGTCTCAAACCTGGTGAAATCCTGTTTATTGACGAAATTCATCGCCTCACCCGGATGGCAGAGGAACTTCTCTACCCAGCGATGGAAGACTTTCGGCTCGATATTACGATCGGAAAAGGTCAGAGCGCAAAGACTCGCAGTTTGCCGCTATCACCGTTTACTTTGGTAGGGGCGACGACTCGTGCGGGGGCACTGACGTCACCGTTGCGCGATCGCTTTGGTCTCATTCAACGGCTACACTTTTATGAGCCGGAAGAACTCACAGTGATTCTACTGCGGACTGCCGAGATCCTCAAAACGCCGATCTCCCGTGAAGGCGCTGAAGAAATTGCTCGCCGTTCCCGTGGTACGCCGCGAATTGCCAACCGCCTGCTCAAACGGGTGCGAGACTACACCCAAGTTAAAGCCAAAGGAGAAATTACTCAAGAGGTAGCAGCAGAAGCACTGAAAGTGTTTAATGTTGACCCTCTCGGCTTAGACTGGACAGACAGGCGGGTGTTGAGTGTTATGATCCAAAACTTCAACGGAGGGCCTGTGGGAATCGAGACAATTGCATCAGCAAGTGGTGAAGATGTCCAAACGATTGAGGAAGTTTACGAACCTTATCTAATGCAGATAGGATTTATGTTGCGGACGCCTCGCGGTCGGATGGTTACCCCAGCTGCTTGGAAGCATTTAGGATATTAGTAGGGGCTAGAAAAGTCAAAAGTCAAAAGTCAAAAGAAAATAGGGACTAGGGAGTAGTGGGAAAAAATAGCCTATTACGACGGCTAATTACTGATTGATAACAGTTAAAAACAAGGGACAAAAATTCTAATGATTCGCTGGATTTTGAATTTACTGTGTGTGCTGCTTCTTGTTATTTCAATTGGGTTTGTTAATATTTCGCCAGTGGTGGCGCAAACGGAGACGCCGCCGATTATTACAGAAACGGAAACGCCGTCGATTATTACAGAAACGGAAACGCCGCCAATTATTACAGAAACGGAAACGCCACCGATTATTACAGAAACGGAAACGCCGCCAATTATTACCGCAACCGAGACGGTGCAACCAAGTGTTAGCGAAACGGAAACGGTGCAACCAAGTATTAGCGAAACGGAAACGGTGCAACCGAGTGTTAGCGAAACGGAGACGCTGCCAATAATTAGCGAAAAAGAGTTAGAGGAAAAAATAAATGTCTTGGGCGAAAAGGTAGTTGATGCTACCCAAAATGGGGACTTTGCCACATCTGAAACTTATTGGACTCAGCTGATAGAGTTATTGCCAAATAATGCAGCTTTATGGAGCAATCGCGGTAATTCTAAGGCTAGTCAGAATAAGTTGGAGGAAGCGATCGCAGATTACAATAAAGCGATGGAAC
The DNA here is from genome assembly GCF_023333595.1 of Argonema galeatum A003/A1. Classification (GTDB taxonomy): domain Bacteria; phylum Cyanobacteriota; class Cyanobacteriia; order Cyanobacteriales; family Aerosakkonemataceae; genus Argonema; species Argonema galeatum. The sequence goes on along the minus strand of NZ_JAIQZM010000001.1, from coordinate 499,495 downwards.
TGGCCCCCAACGCGCCCGATCCGTATCTGAATCGCGGCTTGGTTTTGGAAGCGCTGGGACGGTTCGATGATGCTAGAGCAGATTACGATCGTGTGCTGGAACTAAACCCCAACGATCCGATGGGTTACCACAACCGGGGGAATGCTGAAGGAGGTTTGGGACAATGGCAAGATGCGATCGCAGACTACGAAAAAGCACTTGAGTTAGCCCCCAACTTTGCCTTCGCCCGTGCTAACTACGCCCTTGCACTCTATCAAACTGGTCAAACAGAAGTAGCCATTCGCACCATGCGGAATATTATCCGCAAATATCCCCAATTTCCCGACATGAGGGCCGCTTTGACAGCCGCTCTTTGGGTACAGGGACAACACGGCGAAGCAGAAAGTAACTGGGTTGCAACTGTTGGACTCGACTCGCGTTATAAAGATATAGAGTGGGTGAAAAATATCCGCCGTTGGCCTCCTGCTATGGTAGCAGCCTTGCAAAAGTTCTTGAAAATTGAACAATAATTGCCGCGCATTTCTAATAATATCGTGTCCGGTTGCATCGTTAGTACATGAGTGATGTCGTCAAATTGTCTGTTTTCATCGTTGGTTAAATTTTTACCGCAGATGTAGGCGAAGCCTTCCCGTAGGGTAGACAGATTAACGCAGATTAACGCAGATAAGAATAATCACACGAATTTTTTAGATAAACGATGCTACTGGACATGATATAATTTTGCATACTAAAAACAAGAGAGTAGCAATTCCCCAATTTTGGCTGGAGTTAACTCTTGCACGTTGCTGAAAATCGCGACTGCACCAGCTTGTTGGAGATTGACGGCATAGGCATCGCGACGTTCGGGTGTTTGCTGAAGATGGGGCGGCAAAATTCCCACGCCAATCCAACGCCGACTGGGTTGTAGCGATCGCGCTTTCTCAACAGTATACATATCGGCAACTGTATCGCCCACATAGATAACCGGCGTCGCCACATCTATTGATGACTGGTTGTCCAACTGATGCACAGCTGCGAACAAACCAGTGGGGTCGGGTTTACCGGGGGCATCCTCCATCGCCATCAGTACAGGCGACTGTAAACCCAGGCGTCCCTCCAAAACGTAAGCAGCTTCGGCGCGGGGTGCGCCGCTGAAAAAGCCCCAAGGAATGCCAGCTTGGGTAAGGCTTTCCAGGTAGGTAGGCTGTAAAAGCAACGGTTCGGTACAGATATAACCTGTCCAATTTTGGGGATTTAGCCCTTGATATCGGGACTGGAAAAAGTCGATGAGGGTTTGGTAGTCGATCGCAATTTCGCTTCGTTTCTGCCCCTGCGTCTCAAAAGATCGATAAACTAACTCTTGGGAAGCCTCCCAGTCGTTATTCCAGATGCCTTCCGACTTGAGGCTGTCCATATCGGCTTGTGTTGGGCGATAAGCTTTGGCGGTGAAATGCTCGACGGTATCTGCGATCGCTCTCCGATAAGATCCTGCCACATCGCGGACGACACCATCAATATCGAAAACGACGATCGCGGCGGTTAAGTTGGCTTCCAGACTGGGTTTTGGGGTCAATGTTCTGCACCTGCGAATCTGATATTTTTGCCAGAGAATTTGGTCATCGACCAAATTAGCACGCTATTATAGTAAGGTTGTATAGTCTCAAAAAGTCTGAGTTGAACTCGGAGGTTTCATTGTCGAAGTTCATTTTAAAGGTTCTTTGGCTGGATAAGGATGTAGCCATCGCTGTTGACCAAGTTGTAGGCAAAGGCACCAGTCCTTTGACTAAATACTTTTTCTGGCCTCGGAACGATGCTTGGGAAGAATTAAAAAACGAGATGGAGGCCAAGCACTGGATCTCCGAACACGATCGTGTAGAATTGCTTAATAAAGCAACCGAAGTCATTAACTACTGGCAAGAGGAAGGCAGACGCCGCCCGATGTCTGAAGCGCAAGGTAAATTCCCAGAAGTAGCGTTTACTGGTAGCGCTTAAAGTTTACTTACAAGCCGCCACAACTTGATAGTCTTATCCTTGCTAGCGGTAGCAAGGATTTTTCCATTAGGACTAACAGCAATTGCAGACACTGAATCAAAATGCTCATCAAGGGTAGCAATTTCTTCACCCCTACTTACCCTCCAGATTTTTATTGTCTTATCCCAACTGCCACTAAATAGGGTTTCGCCATCCACACTAAAAGCAACTGCTACGACTGTCCACGAGTGGCCCGAAAGTGTGCGGATTTCTTGCCCAGTTTTCAAGTCCCACAATTTGACGGTTTTATCATCGCTACCCGTGGCAAGGATTTGACCTTGAGGATGGAAAGCGGACGCAAAAACCGGCCATAAGTGACCGCTCAGATTATAGCGCAGGAACCCCACCCCCAGCCCCGACCCGCGACGGGGAGGGGGGAAATTCTGGGTTAGGTTTTGGCAATCCCACACGCGCACTGTGCGGTCAAAACTGGCGCTGGCGAGTAGTACAGGTGTCTCGCCTGTGACATTCGATCGACTAAAAGCAACTGAATTTACTTGTAATTGATGTCCGGTTAATGTGCAAAGAAGTTCTCTTGTTTGAACATCCCATAATTTAATCGTTTTATCCCAGCTACCGCTGGCTAAAATTTGGCCGTCAGGGTGAAACGTCACTGACTTAACAGCGTGGGAATGTCCCAACAAGGTGCAAATTTCCTCACTTGTGCTGACGTTCCACAATTTGATTGTGCGATCGTCGCTTCCCGTTGCTAAAATCGTTCCATCTGGACTAAAGGCAACAGATTTAACAAAATTTGTATGTCCGTAGAGAGTAGAGATTACTTCCCCGGTATTTATATTCCATAATTTGATATTTTTGTCATCGCTGCAACTGGCTAGAATTTCACCATTAGGGCTGATGGCAACGGCATTCACGCTTGCAAATAAACCCGAATTTCCCGTAAGGGTTCGTATGCACCGCCACGGGGGATTTTGGATCTTGGATTTTGGATTTTGGATTTTGGATTGACTACCTAGTGCTTCCATTACTTGATCAGCAGATTGAAAGCGGAGGTTGACGGCATTTTGGATGAGTTTGTCTAGGATGTGAGAGAGGCGATCGCTAACATCACCAATTATATACTGTCGCCAAACCCAACAATCATTTGCCGTATCGAATAAATCAAAAGGAGAAATCCCCGTCAGCAGGTAAATGCAAGTTACCCCCAAGCTATAAAGGTCGCTGGCAAAAACAGCTTTTCCTTTCGCTTGTTCTGGTGCCACATATTCTGCACTGCCGATGCTAGTTTCGGTTTTCAGAGAGTCGATGATTGTTGCCCTTTTGGCAGCACTAAAATTAATCAAAAATAGGCACCGATCGGAATTACGGCGAATTATATTTTCTGGCTTAATATCTCGATGAATAATTTGACGATCGTGGATAAATTTTAGTACTGGCAATAAATCATTTAATAGTTGCCAAATCTGCGCTTCAGTGAAGCTGCTTTCTGAGTCCACCACTTTAGCTAAATTAGTGCCATCAATAAACTCTTGAATCAGATAAATATATTCATTTTCTGTAAAATAATCTAACAGTGCGGGAATTTGGGGATGTTGGCCTAATTCTCCCAGTAATCGTGCTTCTTGTGCTAATTTTGTGGCTTGGGTTAAGTTTTCTGGGGTTTCGTTGTCATTCGATAATTGTTTAATTATACAAGGATAGGTCGGAGATAGACTTTCATCGACGGCGAGGAAAGTTTTGCTAAATCCCTTTTGGGCGATTAATTCGATGAGGCGGTAACGATTTTGAATTAGCAAAGGTTTTGCTGACAAATTTAATTTATTATATATTAACTCAGATTGGGTCCGATCGGCCCCATCTAAGCTTAAAAATCCCCCTCCCGCAAGATTGCCTTTGGTCAAACACATTTACCTTGGCAATAATCCCGATCGGAGATGTTATACTAAGATAGAGCCTTCGCAGATTGTATTATGATGCAGCTTACCGAACAGCAATACTACTCCCCAGAAGAATACCTAGCCCTAGAGGAAGTAGCTGATTATAAAAGCGAATACATTGACGGTAAAATTTTTCATATCCCAGGGGAATCTACCAATCATAATCAAATTGCTGGCAACTTCAGTAGTGAACTGAACTTTGCCTTCAAAAAGCTCGATTACCGAGTGTATATGAGTGATGTGCGGTTGTGGATAGCCAAGCGACGCATCTACACTTATCCTGATGTAATGATAGTGGCAGGAGAACCAGAATATTTTAATAATAGAACTGATACGATTATCAATCCAAAAGTGATTATTGAGGTTTTGTCAGATTCAACTAAGGGGTATGACAAAAGTGGAAAGTTTGCAGCTTACCGCACCTTATCTAATTTGGAGGAATATATCCTGATCGACCAAACAAAAGTTCATGTCGAACAATTTTATAAGACGGGTAAAAAGCGGTGGTTATTTGGCGAATATGATGATGAAGATGAAGCGATCGCACTCAATTCAGTCCAATTTAAAATTTCCCTAGATGATATATATAATAAAGTAAAATTTGCAGAACAAGAAGTTTCAGAGGAATGTTATTAGGGATTTTCAAATAAAAAATATCCATCAGAAACCCGGTTTCTTTGAGAAACCGGGTTTCTAGTCCCACAGAGTTTCTATTCCTCAAACATAAAATGCTTGATAACCTTTTCACTATCCAAATCCGCTTCCACAAATAAACGGTAATCATCTGCTGAGGGTAACTGCGATCGCACTCCTTCTAATTTAGGCAAAGTACCAGGTCGCAAATCAATATATTCTTGATAGCTGGAAAACTCCCAATCTTCTGCTTTTTCAACTATATTAGCAATCACTGGGTTTAAGTGAATATATCGAGTTAAATACAATAAATATTCTTCTCGATCTACATGAATCGCCTGAAAGCGTCCCTGAAAAAGCGAACCTACTCTCTCATAACGCTTATTAATAGATTTAGTGTAAGAAAGAGAAAATGCCTGCATTAAATCGGAAAAGTTATCTGTTTGGAGGTAAACTAATAAATGATAATGATTAGGCATTAAGCAATAAGCAATGATATCTGTGCCATTATTGATGAGATAATTTCTTAATTGACGCAAGAAATAAATGTAGTTTTCTCGCTCAAAAAAGATAAGCTGACGGTTATTGCCTCGGTTATAAACATGATAATAATTACCCGCTTGCAAGATAACTTGGCGACGTGGCATATCAGAAGTTGGGTGAGTGGCTAGAAACCCGGTTTCTTAAAGAAACCGGGTTTCTAATCATTTTAAAGCTTGGTGCTTACGCTTAGAACAAAGAAACCCGGTTTTTTGGAAAAACCGGGTTTCTGGCAGCTTGGTGCTTACGCCTGGCATCAGAAAATGCGATCGCGTCGGACAAAGAAACCCGGTTTCTTCGAGAAACCGGGTTTCTGGCGGCTGAGTGCCTACGCTTGGACAAAAAAACCGGGTTTCTGGCAGCTGAGTGCTTACGCTGAGGCTAAGAAACCCGGTTTTTTGGAAAAACCGGGTTTCTGGCAGCTGAGTGCTTACGCTTGCCATCAGAAAATGCGATCGCGTCGCCCCCTGAACCAATGAATACCGGGAACGAAGTAGAGCGTTAGTAAGCTCCTGTAAGTCGATTGATAGGTAGGAAACCCTGACAAAGTAACCAATGCCCCTTCCAGAAACCCGGTTTTTTGGAAAAACCGGGTTTCTTACCCCCTCCCTAAGCCTCTAGAAACCCGGTTTCTCTAAGAAACCGGGCTTCTTTTTTACTACTAAATTAACGAACAGTTGGCGGTTTGCCTTGACTGTTTTGTTTATTGGGTAAGAACTCAACAGGAATTACGGGAACGTTATCTGATTTGGGCAATGTTGAGTCCCCGTTGGTTTCTGGAGAAATAGGCGGCGTGCCATTATTCGGTTTACCAGCTTTATCCCACAACATCATTGTTAGCAAACCATCCACCAAACCGTTACCGCCGTTGTTACCGCTGACTAAGATGTCGGGGATGAGGCGCACTTTGCGATCGCCTATAATCTGCATCAGCTGCATTGCCGTGTAACCTTGCGAACCCAAAGCTTCCACGCCTGTACGGTAAGTTTCGGCTTTCGCATTACCCGTGGCGCGAATAGCATCAGCTTCCGCGATCGCTTTTAGTCTTGTAGACTCAGCTTCACCTGTCGCTTGTTTAATCTCTGCATTCGCTTTCAGTTCGGCAATGCTGACATTCTGCTCAGATTTAACCATTTCTTGCTGAATCTCAGCTAATGCAGTTGACCGCACAAGTTGCTGGCGTTGCGTTTGCGCCATCTGCTGCACTTCGTAAGTTTTGCGCTGTTCCTCCGCAATCTTACGTTCGGTTTGGGTTTGCATCAACTGTGCTGGCGGCTGAATATCGCCGATCAAAGTATCAATTGCTTGTACATCATAGGCTCGCAGCGCCGTTTTGATATACTCGGATGCTTCAGCTTGACGTTCGCTTCTAGCACTCAGGAAGTCTAGCACGGTGTAAGCTTGGGCTGAATTACGGAAGTAATTACCGATCGTCGGCTCTAAAACATGGTCTACCAAATTTTGCATCGCGCCTACGCGAGAAATCACCTTCGGTGCGTCTAAAGCACCCACGTGGATAATTTGGGCAATTTCCAAATCGAAGGCAAAACCATCTGTAGAACGTACAGTTAGGGATTCCAGTTTGGAGTCGTAATTGTGTCGCTCTGTGCGTCCTGACCAATTGAGTACAATATTGGTCGTCGGCACCAGTTCCACCTTCATGATGCGGGTGTTGACCGGGTGTTTGCCGGGGTAAAGCGGTTCTGTCCACACGCCTTTGTGTCCCGGACGCACCAAATCTCCGTGGGTGAAAGATGCACCGCTGACATCTTCGTGCGCTTTGCCAACATAAGAAATTACCACGCCGACATAGCCGATCGGAATTTCGGTCATCGCTACCTGTTCGACTTGCACGAACCAAGGATTCATGTTCCAAGAACCAGACAGCAGAATTTGCTCTTGCAAACCGCGTCTTCCACCAGCTTCGACGAATTTCTGACCGTTTTGGAAGTTATCGTGTCCGGGAACAACGGCACCTGCTATTTCGCCTTCCGAGATCGGAATGCCGTCTAAGGTGGTGACAATGCCTACTCTGTCAGGTGTGACTGTGTGGACGCGCAACTGTTCGACAGTCATGCCCTGTTGAGTTGCAGTTGCTGCTGTAATCACTTTGAATAAGGCGGTGTTGATGCGGTATGTACCTGCGGTGAGAAAGCCTAGCTGACGACCTTTTTCTCCACCGGCGGTGAGGAATTTGCGGGCATCCTGAAAGTTGTCGCAGGTTACAACTTTAGCCAACATATGTTGCGGTCGGATAGAGGCCCCATCTGCCGCTACAAGTAAGGCGATTTCGCCTTGGGGGACGACGGTGACGGATTCTTTGCGAACTGAGTATTGCCAAGGCCAGTAGCCCCAATGCCAACCGGGTGCAAGGCTATCGGCTTGATATCCAGCTTCGCCATTTAAGGCAATTAGTCGTCCTGCTGGGAGTCCGCGACCGACGAGGGTAAATTTCTTAACAACAATGCCGACTTCGCGTTCGCTGATCACGACCAGTCCGCCAAAGAATATGGGGATACAGATGATGATACCGCTCACCACAATGATGGCGATTAGGGGCCCGATGCCCGATCGCTGGATTTGATACTGAGTGCTATTGGTTTGCAGCTGGGCGACCTGTTGTGCAACTATTTCTTCTGGAGGTGTCTGGGTAGCGTTGAGGCTTATCGGTACTGGGTTTTGGGCTTGGGAAGTTTCGATCGCAGCAGCACTGGCAGAGTGGATACCGCTGGAAATAGCGATCGAAGCCGCCACCGATGCTGCCAATCCCAAGAGTCTACGAGGTTTTGTGAAATTTATCATTAAAAAAATCATCCCTCACCGGGAGTATGTATCCCCACAATAACTATTCCCCAAGACTTCTCCTGAATTCTTAAGCTTCCTGTAATGGGGACAGGGAAATTGCAAATTTTAGATTTTAGATTGAATTTCTCATTCCCAGGTTCAACCTGGGAATGAGAATACTGAGAAGTCTAATAGTCATCTCCTTTCAAAGAATGTAGAGACGTTGCATGCAACGTCTCTACAAGGGTTACAGGTAACGCACCTTTAATTTCTGGAGAAATCTATTTAATGCGGAGATGGGAACCGCGATCGCCCAAATGTGCAAAATCTAAGTCCTCTCCCGCCTCCAGCGCGGCTCTAATCGCCGTTTTATCGACCTCTACGCTAATTTTCTGAAACTTTTCTGGCAATTGGGTCGGTGAGAGCGACTCATCCAGAATTAATGGCGCTTTTCCGCCGTTTTTTGCCAAAGATAATTTGTAGCGAGTCGTCTCAACTGTTTTCAGCTTGTTGACGCTAAAAAACCATTCTAGTCGTTCTTTGAGCATTTGGGCGCGTTTTTCATCAGCAGCGGCTAGTTCGGCTAACCTTTTCGCTTCTGCTTTGCGAACTGTGGCTTTAGCCTGCAATTCAGAGATTAAGGCGGCGTAGTTGTCGAGTTTGCGATCGCGTTCCTCTCCCAATTGCTCCAGCCAATTCGTCAGCAGCTGTTTGCTCTCGGTATCGTCGCCATCTAATTCATCCAGCAGAACATTCAACTGGCTTATCTCGTCAGAAAGGTTGAACAGAGTTCGCGGTTGTGCCGATCCATTCTGCGATGCGATGCTTTCCATTAATTCTGCTCCTCAGATAACAATAAGTTTAAAATGCCCACAATCATTAATTTTGAAGTATAATATATATATGATACTTCATTACCCCTTGGCTAAAACCTTTACCATTACCGACAAGTTTCTTGGCAGTTTTTTTACCCCAGATAAACGCAGATAAGTATCAAATTGAGCGACGTTTATCCAGGTAGTCTCAGGTCACCTCTATCCTTTGGCAAATCTAAGTATGTCGGCGCAAATAAATCATTCTTGGTACGTAGTTGCGCTTTAGCGCTAAATCTTAACTTAGGAAAAATCCAAACATGGCACGGAAAAACTCCCAATTAGCACAACCAGAGTCTAGTACTTACACCAGCTTGAATATAGTAAAATTAAACGACAAATTTTCCCTGTTGGAGCTAGTCAAGCTGTTGTCAGAAAACAGCGGTAACATCATTATTAATCTCAAGCACTTGCAGGAGGACTATCAAAGGAAAGGACTGAAGAGAATTAACGGCTACAGAGACGAAAAAGGCAACCTCATCGAGCCTTTGCTGAAAAGTAATTTTTTGAATGGCAGCGAATATGTTCGCATTGTTTCCTTTAAACTCAATCGAAATACAGCTACCATCAATCTGCTGATTAACCGACCTATCAAGCTGGTAAACTTTGAGCAACAAACGTCGATAGACGAAGTAGCAGGTTTGCTATTTACCAATCTTGAAAGTTTCAATAGCTTCACGATTGTCAGCGACGGTGAAGTAAATGTTAAGTCGCTACCAGTCAAGATTAGCAGCAAGAAAGTATTTGATTTGCTGAAGTCAAAAGCTGTACTAGAAAAGGATGGTAAACCAGCCGAAAACTATGACTTCCGAGATGAATACACTATCCGCTTAGACAATTTGCCGATAGTGCCATTGACTGAAAATTATGGCAGTATTGATGGCGTGTTCGAGGAGTTAGCTGAAATTAAAATCCTCTCTAGTATTCTATCGGCTCACTTGAAGAAAGAGTCGGATATTTACACTCAAGAACAACTGGAGGAATTGAAAAAGCACTATCTTTCCAAGAGTCTTTACATCAACTTTCCGACGACGACAGACTATAGCGATTTACAGTCAGCACTTGCTAACGGCACAGTCGATTCTCGCGTCAGCTACAAAGTTGATATTGGCAGCAAAGATATCCTCAACTTCGGCAAACTTTACTCTGCCAATAAATTCCTCAACCGGATGTATGAGGTATATAACAAAGACACCGGCGAAAAGTTGGAGAAACCGACATTCGACATCAGCTTAGATGAGGATGTTGTCTTCGGACACAAAACCGTGTCATCGCGAACCAAGATAACCAAGGTTGATGACTTGATGAAGCGGATTTTTGATAACTTTCTGGGGATTGAAGATAATGGCACCATTGCAGCTATCTTATCAAAAGTAGGTGCAGATAGTTTGATGCGGTTGTTGCAGGGTAAATGGAAAGGAGAAAATGTGAGTCGAGAAGATTTTGTTGCTGCTTTGAAGGCAGCAAATGAGAAACTTGAGGACTATGCAGAAAAAGTGTATCGACAAAAGATTAGTCCGCTGGTTTTCTACATTGGTTCGACGGGACAGTTACCCGATGAAATGGATAGCGTAGCGCAAACTGCTGACGCAATTGCTGCCAAGTACGGTGACTTGCAATTCTCGAAAGATGAGCAAGCGGGAGTGTTTTTTGAGGTAGGCGATACCATCATTAGCGTGTATGCTAAGAATGAGTATTACACGGTAAAAACATCAGCTTAATCTTCCTTTGAGTCGCCACCTATGATGCCAAAATCACAGCAAGTTATCCGTCTAGCGTTAATCTTATAGCAGTTTCCGCTGTTATGAGGTACAGAAATAAGGGCGTAGCATTCCGGCAAATAACTTATTGGTTATATGCAGAGGTTAATTACCGGAATGCTAATGCCTCCGGCACGCTGAGCGCATCCGCGCCGCTACTCGAACGCGAACGCCCCTACGCCCCTACTTAAAATGTACTCTATTACAGCGGTAACCCCTGTATCTATCCTTGCTTTAGTCGCATTGGTGGCGCTCAATGTAATTTTGTTCATTGCCGCGAAAAAATACTATTTGGTTCTCAATAAAACTACCTTAGAGCAAGAGATACATAGCTTTTGCTTTTAAGATTTAGAACCAACTGTATTGACAGTTTCGCCTTTTTGGTTCTGGGATTTGTTTGACAGCTTGGAGAACAACAACTTATTCAATTGCTGTTCTACTGGCTTCAAAATATTTTCATTCATCCAGGAAGCACGCTTTATTGGGAAAACGCGCCGAATTGACTCTCTAATAACTCGTTGGCGATGGCGATTTAGCCACTTGTAATGACCTTTGAGGCCAGGGTCATCTTCTGGCAAGTTCCATTTCTCGCGGAAGCGATTCAGACTTTGCAAATTCCAAGCGTCACTCCAACGAAGTAAAAAGAAAGGTAAATCTGACCAGGCGAATGGGGGTGGTGGTACGTAACTGATAATCGAATTTGGCTCAAAGTAAACAGTTTTGCCTCTCTCTCGTACTTCCAGACACAAATCCCATTCTTCGCCAGTACTCATGAGCTTTTCATCGAACTGACCTATCTGTTCAAATACTTCGCTACGCACTAAGAAACAATGAAATTCTATCAGTTCAGTCTCCTCCCGTCGCAATTCGGAGCGTACTTTATCGACTGGTTTTCCTAAAAAACGATGTTTTTCAATGAATCGTCGTTTACCTTTATCTTCTCGGATGTGAAGAAGTCCCCCCGCGTGGTGGATAATTTCGTTTTCAAGTTTTCCGTGGTAATAAAGTGGCCCAACTACCCATGCTCCTGTCTCTTCTGCACACTGTAAAAGTCGATCTAACCAACCTGGTGTGAAAACCACATCGTTATCGACAAATACTGCATATTTGGTATGAATTTCTGGTAAAGCCAAGTTACGCGCCTGATTTGGAGCCAGGAAATGTTCGGTGCGGATTAAGCGAAATCCTTTTTCTTTAGCTTGGTTTTCAAGATAGCGCTTTGTTCGATTAGGTGAGTTGCCATCTACATAGATTAATTTAAAGGGAGTAGTTGTATTCTCGTAAAGGCTTTCCAGAGAGCGCTCGGTATAACTGAAACGCTCTCTTGGTACTATAACTAACGTGGCTTCCGGTTCTATCATTTATACAAATCCAGTTTGGTTTTTTCCAGTATATCTGACAAACTGCGAAACTAGGGAAGTTTTAATAAAATAAAAAGGACTTGCGAAACTACTCAAGTGAAATTCCATCTCGCAAGCGGCGATGAGATCTGTTTTGACTTTCCATCGATATTTGAGTAGGTGCAATATAGCTCGACGCAGACTCCCCAGCATAATCCTAGCTATAATAATTGGTTTCTGCCATGTTTTAGCATTGATCATCCGCAGATGGCAAATGCACAAACTAGAACCGCGAATTAGAGAAATTAAGTAATCTTTCTCTAATCGCCAGTGCGGTATTTGATGATAAGTTTGCATAGTTGGGTGATACCAAATTTCCCATCCTGCTTTGTGCATATACAGCAATGGCTCATAGTCATCCCCCTGGATCATCGATCCATTTGCTTTACCCCCCAGAGTAGGACGACTGGGAACATTTTCGCACCAGGCTTGTTTGCGGACTACCACTGCTGCTGCGGGGGGTAAATTTAAATGATCGGGATCGTAAAGATGCGGTTTTTTACCTCCTTCTCTAATTGCTAAAAATGATTGTATTCTTTTGAAGTTTTCTGGCGGTTCGACTTCAAAATCACCATGAATTTGACCGCCATAAGCTCCCGCGTTGGGATGTTCTTTGCCAAATAAATAAGCTGCCGCTACCCAGTTAGTATCGGGTAAATTGTCATCATCAAGGAAACCAATTAATTCACCGTTTGCTTCCCGAATTGCTCGCAGTCTAGCAAAGGCTGCTCCTTGTTCTCTTTCCAAACAATATCTTAAAGGATATGGCTCTGGCCAATTTGCTTGATATTGTCGCACAATTTCTGCTGTGTTGTCTTTGCTATTATTATCAACAATAATAATTTCCCAAACCAAATCTTCGGTATTAACCTGAGTCCGCAGTTGCTCTAAAAGTTTGGGTAAGCGACTGGCTCCATTGTAAGTTGGGATGGCTACGGTAAAGTGCATTGACTTCAATTTTTGGTTATCTTGATTTGCCTGATACTGGCTGCTCTTTCATCTGTAAGTCAGCTAGCTTTTTTTTGGTTATTTTCGATGCGATTTTAAAGTCTAAATATTGCTTTTGCCAAAGGAAGAAGGGACTAATTACACTGCACCGCAATAGCTCTAATTCGCAAGCTGCGATCGCATCTTTTTTCGCAACACCTCCATATTTAATCCAGTGCATTATCAGGCGACGCATATCGTTGGCAAAATAAACAGGAATTAGCAGCGGTTTTTGCCAATTTTTTAGTCTCATCATTCGCAACTGATGGCGACTTAAACCAATACAACGAGCCAGAGATATCAGGTAATTTTTTTCCAATCTCCAGCGCGGAATATCGTGGTAAATTTGCATATCTGGGTTGTACCAAATTTCCCAACCCGCTTTCTGAATATGCAACAAAGCTTCCAAATCTTCGCTGGCTAACCCTGCTTCTTTACCCTTATTATTCAATACCAAACGCTTGGGAACGCTCAAGCGCCAAACTTGTCTGCGAACTACCAAACCGGCTCCAGGCGGTAGCATCTTTTGACGCGGTTCGTAGCGATGTGCCGTTTGGCCTCGCTGGATTATTGCTAAAAAACTAGCAATTCTGTTAAAATTATGGGGTGGTTCCACTTCAAATAAGCCGTGTATTTGGCTGCCATAAGCTCCCGCCTGTGGATGCGCTTGTGCAAACTCGTAAGCAGCTGCTACCCAGTCAGGCTCCGGTAAATTGTCATCATCCAAAAAGCCAATCAATTTGCCTCTGGCTTCTTCTACGGCTCTATTCCTGGCAAATGCAGCTCCGGGCTCGGCTTCAAATACGTATTTTAACGGATAGGCTTGCGGCCAATTTGCTTGATACTCTCGAACAACTTTTGCAGTATGATCTTCACTGTTGTTATCAACAACGATGATTTCCCAGGCGAAATGTTCTGTATCGAGCTGATGGAGCAGTCGCTCCAGAACTTTAGGTAAGCGGGTGGCTCCATTATAGGTGGGAATAGCTACAGTAAAATCTATCATAACTTATAAGCCTTTGATTCCAAATTATACCAAATCCGCAACGATTACCCACATTATGTCTCTAGGCTGTAGAGACGTTTCATGAAACGTCTCTACAATGTTTAGGCCAAAAATTCTCATGGGGTAACCAACCCGGATTTGGTATGAGAAAGTGATATTTTCAATCCTTTGTTGTGAGCGTCAGCTCATGGGTAGTCTTGTAGCAGAGGAAAGTAGAATCTTCCAGATGTAGTTTTCAGATCAAATATGGGAACAATAATCTAAGGTTCCTCATCGAAGGAAGAATAAAATGCTCGGTAATTTCCAGGATAAGTGCATCCACCAGCTATTTGAGTTCCAAGTAGAGCGATCGCCTGACGCGATCGCAGTAATTTTTGAAGGAAAGCAGCTAACTTATCAACAGTTAAATTCCCAAGCTAACCAGCTGGCGCACCATCTGAGAAGTCTGGGTGTAGGGCCAGAGGTATTGGTCGCCGCCTGTGTGGAACGCTCTTTAGAGAGTGTCGTAGGTTTGTTGGGCATTCTCAAAGCAGGGGGAGCTTATGTACCACTAGATCCGAATTATCCCCAAAACAGACTGGCATTTATGTTGGAACATTCCCAAACGCCAGTCTTGCTTACACAACAGCATTTAGTCGAGTCTCTACCCGAACACCAAGCGCGTGTTATCTGTTTAGATGGGAATTCAGAAATAGTCGATCGCTTCACCAACGAAAACCCAGACAGCGAGGTGACATCGGATAACTTAGCTTATGTGATTTATACCTCCGGCTCTACTGGTCAACCCAAGGGAGTCGCGATCGCGCATAGCGGTGCAGTCAACACGCTCCTCGATATTAACCAACGCTTTGAAGTGGGAAGTGGCGATCGCGTCTTAGCTGTCTCTTCCCTGAGCTTTGACCTGTCAGTATATGATATTTTCGGTCTGCTGGCTGCTGGAGGGACTGTCGTTATCCCCAAAGCTTCCGCAACGCCAGATCCTGCTGACTGGCTCGATGTGATGACGCAAGCACGAGTTACCCTCTGGGACTCAGCACCGCCATTGATGCAGATGCTTGTGGATTATGCTGCTGGTTGTGGCAAAACTCTGCCATCATCTCTGCGATTAGTCCTTCTCAGCGGGGATTGGATACCCCTGACTTTGCCAGATCGAATCAAAGATTTGGTTTCTAGGTCGGCATCCGAAAGTTTAGACTTAGATCTTGCACCTCAATTGAGTAGGACGGGCAAGATGCCCATCCCACAAGAAAAATCAGCCTCTTGTGGGGTGGGCGTCTCGCCCGCCCAGTACCTTGGTGCAAGATCTGAGCTAGACCAACCTTCAACCCCGGCGGTGATCAGCTTAGGAGGTGCAACCGAAGCTTCCATCTGGTCTATTTTATATCCGATCGCCAAAGTTGACCCAGGCTGGAAAAGCATCCCTTACGGTCGCGCCATGACCAACCAGCATTTCTACATACTGAACGAAGCAATGGAGGAATGCCAGGAAGGAGAGGCAGGACAACTCTATATTGGGGGTATCGGTTTAGCTAGATGCTATTGGCGAGATCCGGAAAAAACCAGCCAGCGCTTCATCACTCATCCTCATACAGGCGATCGCCTTTATTGTACGGGAGATCTAGGTCGCTATCTGCCCGATGGCAACATCGAATTTATCGGTCGGATCGACAACCAGGTAAAAATTCGTGGTTTCCGCATTGAACTGGGGGACATTGAATCAGCACTTAGGCAACATTCTGATGTAGGAGATGCTGTTGTCATAGTCCGAGAGGATGCACCAAGTAACAAGCGCTTGGTGGCTTATGTGGTTGAAAAGCCAAAAAACTCCTCATCGTCCGAGCCAGAGTTAGATAACTATACCGAACTCCTCTCGCAATGGCAAACACTCTACGAAAATACCTACAGCCAGACTCCTACCCATCAAAATCAAACCTTTAATATTATCGGCTGGAACAGTAGTTACACAGGCCAGCCTATCCCAGAAAACGAGATGCGCTCTTGGGTAGAGCATACTGTCGATCGCATTCTCCAATTGCAACCCCAATCCGTTCTAGAAATCGGTTGCGGAACAGGTTTGCTACTGTCTCGAATTGCTCCTCACTGCACTCAATACCGGGCTGCGGACTTCTCTCCACAAGCACTACGCTATATCGAACAGATGAAGATGTCGGTGCAGGGATTAGAGAATGTCACACTTCTCGAAAGGACGGCAGACAACTTTGAAGGCATAGAAGCAGACAGCCTCGATACAGTCATCATCAACTCGGTAATTCAGCATTTCCCCAGCATTGACTATTTGTTGAAAGTTCTAGAAGGGGCAGTGAATGCAGTACGCAGTGGCGGCAACATTTTCTTGGGCGATTTGCGGAGTCTGCCGCTACTGGAAGCTTATCATGCCTCCGTGCAATTACATCGGGCATCCGCAGAACTGGAACGAACGCAATTACTTTCCACCGTGCGATCGCTAATGGCGCAAGAAGAAGAATTGGTCATCGACCCAGCTTTCTTCACCGCTTTGAAGCAACATCTACCACAAATCGGTCATGTTGAAATTCTGCCCAAGCGTGGCGTTCACCACAATGAATTAACTCGATTTCGCTACGATGTAATTCTGCATATAGGAGAACGAGTTCCTGTCACCAAAGATATCAAATGGTTAGACTGGCAACCCAATTGGACAATGGCATCCATCCGCCAATTGCTGCAAACGACCTCCCCAGAAATACTCGGCTTGCGACAAGTCCCCAACGCCCGTCTAGAAACAGAAATCAAAACTCTCCAATGGCTGAACACTAACTCAGGGCTAGAAACTGTAGGAGAATGGCGTAACAGCTTACAAAAAACATCCCCACTGGGAATAGATCCCGAAGAACTTTGGTTATTAGGTCAAGAATTCCATTACCAAATCCATATTAGCTGGTTAGAAGCCAGTGCTTCTGGCAGTTATGACGTGGTTTTTCGACACAATTTCCCAACAAAAGTAGCGGAAACTAAAGAGATAATAGTTACCGAAGAAAACACTATCCCCGCCCAACCTTGGAGCCACTACGCCAATCAACCACTAAAGAGGAATGTTGCCCAAAAGTTGATACCGCATCTCCGCAGTTTTCTGCATGAAAAACTGCCAGATTATATGATGCCCGATCGCTTTGTCCTGTTGGAGGCACTCCCGCTGACCCCCAATGGCAAAGTCGATCGCCGTTCTCTACCTGCACCAGACACTTCCAGACCCGATTTGGAAGAAAATTATGTCGCACCTCGCACCCCGATCGAAGAAATCTTAGCAGGAATTTGGGCTGAAGTGCTGGGAATAGAACGAGTTGGCATTTACGACAATTTTTTGGAATTGGGCGGACATTCCTTACTGGCGATCCAGATCGACAGTCGATTACGCAACACATTAAAAGTAGAATTGCCTGTGGGTAGCTTGTTTGGTTCTCCCACCATAGCCTCACTAGCGCAACGCATTTTAGAAAGCGATTCGGAAAAGGGAAACTTGCAAGTTACCTCGATTCCAGCAAGTTCTAGAAACCAAAACTTGCCACTTTCATGGAACCAGCAACAATTGTGGTTCCTCGCACAATTAGCACCCGATAGCCCTGTTTATAATGAACCCTGCACGATTCGTTTTCCTGGTGCTATTGATGTTCATGCCCTTGCAAAAGCTCTAAACGAAATTATCAAGCGTCACGAAAGTTTGAGAACGCGCTTTATTACAGTAAATGGACAGCCAATTCAAGTTATCGATCCACCTGCCGATACTTTTAATTTAGAGTTTGTGGATTTGAGGCAATTGCCTGTAGACCAACGGGAAGCCGAAGCTTTGCAGTTAGCTAGTACAGAGGCGAAGGAACCTTTCGACTTAACTTCTGGCCCAATAATGCGAGCTACTTCGATCCAGCTATCGGATGAAGATTGCAGGTTATTCCTAACCTTCCACCACATCGTCATAGACGGTATTTCTATATACAATGTTTTCCTGCCAGAACTAGCAGCACTCTACGAAGCGTTCTGTAATGAAAAAACTCTAGTATTACCAGAATTACCCTTACAATATGCCGACTTTGCAGTTTGGCAGCAGCAGAAGTTTAGAGGAGAAATTCTGGAAAGTCAGTTAGGTTACTGGCAGCAACAGCTAGCTGATTTGCCTGTACTACAACTGCCATTAGATCGCCCCCGACCCCCTGTTCAAACCTTCCGGGGTGCAAGGCAACGTTTAGTCGTATCTAAAAACTTGACAGAAGCACTCAAAGCTCTTTCCCAGCAGGAAGGGGTGACCCTCTACATGACCCTGCTGGCAGCGTTCAAGATCTTGCTATATCGTTACTCCGGACAAGAAGATATTGTGGTGGGAACGTTCACTGCGGGTCGGAACAGACCAGAGATAGAAAAGGTAATTGGGTTTTTTATTAATACTCTGGTGCTGCGTACCGAATTGTCAGGGAACCCTAGTTTCCAAGTAGCTCTCTCTAGGGTGCGGGAAGTAACTTTAGGAGCTTATGCTCATGAAGATGTGCCTTTTGAAAAGCTATTAGAAACACTTCAACCAGAACGAAACCTCAGCCAAAACCCCCTGTTCCAAGTGGCGTTTGCTCCTCAACCTCCAATGCCATCTTTGCATGAGGGTTGGAATGTGAGTTATCTGGATATCCAGACCGATACGGCGAAGTTCGATCTGATTTTGGATGTAGAGGAAAGACCGGATAGCATCATTGGTCGTATTGAGTACAATACGGATTTGTTTGATTCCGCAACCATCACCAGGATGTTGGGGCATTTTCAGACTTTACTAGAAGGCATTGTTGCCAACCCAGATCAGAAAATCTCGCAGTTACCCCTCTTGACTGAGTATGAGCGGCAGCAGTTGGCGGCGTGGAATCATACCCAGACCGATTATCCCAAAGATGCGTGCATACACCAGTTATTTGAAGAGCAGGTAGAGCGATCGCCCGACGCGATCGCATTAGTCTTTGAAGATAAGCAACTTACCTATAAAGAACTGAACCAACGAGCTAATCAGCTAGCGCATCATCTCCGCAATTTGGGTGTCACCGCTGAAGTAATGGTAGGCATCTGCGTCGAACGTTCCTTGGAGATGGTGGTAGGAATTTTGGGCATTCTCAAAGCTGGTGGAGCTTATGTACCGCTAGACCCAGCTTATCCCCCAGAACGCATTGCCTTCATGTTAGAAGATGCCCAAGTGCCAGTGCTGCTGACTCAGGCGCGGTTGGTGGAATCTCTTCCTAAACATCAAGGACGTACCGTTTGTCTGGACACAGATTGGGAAGTCATTGAGCGACAGAGCGAGGAAAACCCTGGAGGTAGCTTAACATCTGACAAATTGGCCTATGTAATCTACACTTCGGGGTCTACAGGCAGACCAAAAGGCGTACTGGTGGGGCACCGAGGACTATGCAATCTCGCTAAAGCACAGATTCAGATATTCGACGTAGATCTCTCCAGCCGTGTCCTCCAGTTTGCTTCCTTGAGCTTTGATGTTGCAACTTCCGATTGGGTGATTGCCTTGTGTTCGGGAGCAACTCTCTATATCGCAACCAATGATGCTCTTTTGGCAGGCTCTGGTTTGATTGAAGTGTTGCGCGATCAAGCTATTACCCACATTGAATTACCAGCAGCAGTCTTGAGAGTTCTTCCCTTTGAAGAGCTTCCTACCTTGCGGACAATTATTGTTGGGGGAGAAGCTGTTTCCGCCGAACTTGTAGCTAAATGGGCACCGGGTCGTCGGTTCTTTAACGCTTATGGGCCGACGGAATCCACGGTCTGTGCCACAGTCGCTGAAGTCAGTTATTGCGAGGAGAAACTGCCCATCGGTCGGCCTATTGCCAACACACAGGTCTATCTTCTCAATACTCAACTGCAACCTGTTCCGATCGGCGTACCCGGAGAACTCTACATTGGCGGTGATGGTTTAGCACGGGGATACCTCAACCGACCTGAGCTAACTGCCGATCGCTTTATTCTCAACCCCTTTAGCAATGAACCGGGTTCTCGCCTCTATAAAACTGGCGATTTAGCTCGCTACCTACCCGATGGCAATATCGAATTTCTAGGTCGCATCGATCACCAAGTGAAAATTCGCGGCTTCCGCATCGAACTGGGCGAGATCGAGGCGACGTTGGCTCAACACCCGGATGTGCGAGAGTCTGTAGTTATAAACCGGGAAGATGCGTCCGGCAACCAGCGCCTAGTAGCTTATATTGTTTCTAACCTCAGACCGGAACGTACCCCTTTCAAGAGCGAATGTCTGGCAGAATTTGACGGGAATCCGGCGGTGAAACTTCGCACAGAAGACATCTCATTAGGTGGCGTCGGCTTATTGGGTATACCAGATACTTGTAGGCCCGGTCAATCCGTCCGCCTGCGCCTGCATCTGCCCGGATTCGATGAGGAGCTATGGGTGGAGGGAACTGTCGCTTGGTGTCGGAGAAACCAAGCTGGGATTGAGTTGGCGCTGGGTGCGATCGAACAAGATCTTTTTCAACAGAGCATAGCGTATCTTCTGGAAACTCAGGGTTTCTGGAAAGTTTTGCAACGCACGGCGATCGGGAGTTTACGCCATGTTCTCAAGCAGAAGCTGCCCAACTATATGATGCCCTCCAGCTTTGTGTTTTTGAATGCCTTGCCGCTAACACCCAACGGCAAAATAGACCGCAAGGCGCTACCAGACCCTGATACTTTTAATCGACAGTTGGATAATGGCGCACCCCAGACTGAGAGCGAAGATGCGATCGCTACCGTTTGGAAAGAAGTATTACACCCAGAAAAAGTTGGTGTCGATGATAATTTATTGGACATCGAACTGAACGAGATCGAGGCGATATTGAGCCAACACCCGGATGTGCGAGAGTCCTTAGTTATGAAGCGAGAAGATGCGTCCGGCAATCAGCGCCTAGTAGCCTATATCGTTTCCAACCTCACACCAGAACGTACTCCCTTCAAGAGCGAGTGTCTGGCAGAATTTGACGGTCACGCGGCGGTGAAACTTCGCACAGAAGACATCTCATTAGGTGGCCTCGGCTTAGTGGATGTGCCAGATACTTGTCAGCCCGGTCAATCTGTCCGCCTGCGCTTGCATATGGCCGGATTCGGTGAGGAGCGCTGGTTTGAGGGAAGTGTCGCTTGGTGTCAGGGAAACCAAGCAGGGATTGAGTTGGCTTTGGGTGCGATCGAACAAGCTCTTTTTCAACAGAGCATAGCCCATCTTCTGGAAACTCAGGGTTTCTGGAAAGTTTTGCAACGCACAGGGGTCGGGAGTTTACGCAATTTTCTCAAGCAGAAGCTGCCCAACTATATGATGCCCTCCAGCTTTGTGTTCTTGAATGCCTTGCCGCTGATACCTAATGGCAAAGTAGACCCTCTGGCGCTACCAGTTCCAGATGCTCTTAACATAGAATTAGAAACGAGTTACGTTGCACCGCAGACTGATATGGAGCAAGCGATCGCTACCGTTTGGCAACAGGTATTACACCTAGAGAAAGTCGGTGTCGATGATAATTTCTTCGATTTAGGCGGTCATTCATTACTGATGGCTCAGGCTCATAGTAAACTGCGAGAAGCGATCGACAGAGATGTTTCAATGATTGAGATGTTTAAATATCCAACCATTAGCTCTTTGGCTAAATATTTAAGTCAGGAGCAGGACGAAGAATCCTCTTTTGATGCTAGTCGCGATCGCATCCAGAAGCAAAAAGAAGCAATCAATCGACAAAAGCAAAAACAACGCTTGCAAGGAAAGAATAAAAATGGATAACTCTGAAACTACCGCCTCTATGAGGTACGTTGTTGCGCTTCAGCGCTCTTTGATGGTCAGGCCCCAACAACATACCGCTTCAAACTCTGCGCTTGCGATCGCAAGGTACACTTGTTGCGCTTGTGTGCTCAAAGAGGGCTAAAGCCCAACTACGTACCTCCCAAATTCTGCGCTTGCGATCGCCACAGAAAATAGTCCGAAGTATTGTTACAAGGAAAGAATAAAAATGGATAAATCTGAAACTTCCGACTCTATAGAAGGTATCGCGATCGTCGGCATGGCTGGTCGCTTTCCAGGGGCTAAAAATGTTGATGAGTTTTGGCAAAACCTACGCGATGGTGTGGAATCTATTTCTTTCTTCTCTGAAGAAGAACTGAAATTTTCAGGCATTGACGAGTCAGTATTGCGCGATCCAAACTATGTACAAGCAAGAGCGGTATTGGATGATATTGAGTTGTTTGATGCTGCATTTTTTGGGTTTAATCCTAGAGAAGCTGAAATCACAGATCCACAACATCGCTTTTTCTTGGAGTTGGCTTGGGAGGCGGTAGAAAATGCTGGCTATAACTCGGAAACTTATGAAGGTTCGATTGGGGTTTACGCGGGTGCAGGAAGTTTCAATACTTATTTCTTGAATAACCTTTATCCGAACCGTCAGCTTAGAGAATCCGTTGGAGATTTCCAACTTGCGATCGCGAATGAGAAAGATTTTCTGTCAACTCGCGTTTCTTACAAATTAAACTTGAAAGGGCCGAGTATTACTGTCCAAACAGCCTGTTCTACTTCATTGGTTGCTATCAGCATGGCTTGCCAAAGCTTGCTGAATTATCAATGCGATATGGCTTTGGCTGGTGGCGTTTCTATAGGCGTTAACCAAAAAACAGGATATTTTTATAAAGAGGGAATGATTCTTTCTCCCGACGGACATTGTAGAGCTTTTGATGCTAAGGCGCAGGGGACTGTTAGCGGTAGCGGTGTGGGAATTGTGGTTTTGAAAAGATTAGAGGATGCGATCGCAGACGGAGATTATATCCATGCGGTAATCAAAGGTTGTGCGCTCAATAATGATGGTGCTTTCAAAATTGGCTACACGGCTCCCAGTATAGATGGTCAAGCGCAAGCGATCGCAGATGCTCTAGCACTAGCAGAAGTTCACCCTGACACTATCAGCTATATAGAAGCTCACGGAACTGGAACACCCCTCGGCGATCCGATAGAAATTGCCGCGCTTACGCAAGCTTTTTCCGCCGAAACTAAGAAAAAAGGCTTTTGTGCGATCGGTTCCGCCAAAACTAATATCGGACATTTGGATACTGCTGCTGGTGTCACTGGCTTAATCAAAACTGTCCAGGCTCTTAAACACCAATTAATACCACCTAGCCTGCATTTTGAACAGCCTAATCCTAAGATTGATTTTGCTAATAGTCCCTTTTATGTTAACACTAAACTTTCCGAATGGAAAGCAGGTAAAACACCCCGTCGTGCTGGGGTTAGTTCCTTTGGGATTGGTGGAACTAATGCTCATGTAGTTCTTGAAGAAGCACCTAGCGTAGAAAAATCTGGAGAATCCAGACCATCACAATTGCTAGTTTTATCGGCAAAAACTAGCTCTGCACTTGATAGTGCAACTGTAAATTTGGCGGAATATTTAAAGCAAAATCCAGATGTAACCCTGGCTGATGTTGCTTACACCATGCAAGTTGGTAGAAGAGCTTTCAGCCATCGACGGATAGTGGTTTGTAATAATATTGAAGAGGGCGCGATTTCGCTGGAAAATCTCGATTCAAAACGAGTTTTTACCAACTTCCAAGAGTCCAAAAATCACTCTGTCGTCTTTATGTTTTCAGGACAGGGTTCGCAGTACATCAATATGAGCTTGGAACTCTACCAAGTTGAACCAACATTTCGCGAACAAATCGATTTATGTTCGGAAATTCTCAAACCTCATTTGGGAATTGACCTGCGCCACGTACTTTATCCCAGCGAATCAGAAGCAGAAGCGGCGACAAATCAACTAAAACAGACTGCAATTACACAGCCAGCACTTTTTGCGATCGAGTACTCTTTAGCTAAATTGTGGATGTCTTGGGGAGTGCATCCCAAAGCGATGATTGGTCATAGCATTGGTGAATATGTAGCAGCTTGTTTGGCTGGTGTTTTTTCCTTGGAAGATGGCTTATCCTTGGTAGCTGCACGAGGTAAATTAATGCAACAACTGCCGAGTGGTTCCATGCTTGCAGTTCCACTTCCAGAACAGCAAGTGCAACCATTTATGGGCAATAAACTCGACATAGCTGTGATTAATGGAGCATCTATGAGCGTGGTTTCAGGTACTACTGATGCCATAGATGAATTGCAACAAAAGCTACTTGAAAAAGGTGTCGAGTGTCGCCGATTGCACACCTCCCATGCCTTCCATTCACAGATGATGGAGCCAATTTTAGAACCCTTCACTGAACAGGTGAAAAAAGTTAAGCTGAAATCGCCTAAAATTCCCTATTTGTCGAACGTTACTGGTAATTGGATTACAGCGACGGAGGCGACAAGTCCGAGTTATTATGCTCAACATCTGCGGCAAACAGTAAGGTTTGCAGACGGCTTACAACAGCTATTAATAGACAAAAATCAAATATTGCTAGAAGTGGGGCCGGGACGCACATTAAACACGCTAGCCAAACAGCATCCAAATAAAGTAGCCGAACAGATTGTACTTTCTTCATTACGCCATCCGCAAGACCAAAATTCAGATGTAGCTTTCTTACTTACTACCTTGGGTAAGCTCTGGTTAGGAGGAGTACAAATAGATTGGTCTAAATTTTATGCTGATGAGCAGCGTTATCGTCTCCCATTGCCAACCTATCCGTTTGAGCGCCAACGTTACTGGATTGAAGCACCAGGAATCGAGCAACCGATTAAAACTGCATCTTTACCAGATGAAAATTCCCAACCAGTAGATTCAACACCACATCACTCTCGACCGAATTTACACAATACCTATATTGCTCCTAGAGATGAGATTGAGCAAACTATTGCTAGTATCTGGCAAGAATTTCTCGGTATTGAGCAAGTAGGAATTCATGATGACTTTTTTGACTTAGGTGGAGACTCATTACTCGCAGTTCAACTAATAACTAAATTAAACGAAACACTGCATAAGTCTTTGTCTCCCCATAGCCTATTGCAATCATCGACTATTGCAGCTTTGGCTGAATTAATTAAAAATAATTCCGACTTGTCGGAGAGTGATGATCGGCAAGCCCAACAAGCTTCTGAGCCATTGTTAGTGGAGATTCAGCGCGGTACTTTTAAACAACCTTTGTTCTTAGTTCATCCGGTAGGGGGCCATGTTTACATTTATCGGGATTTAGCACGTTATCTAGGTTCAGATCGGCCTGTTTTCGGAATACAAGCGCACGTCTCAGATCAAGAAACAGAGTCTTTTACTAAAGTTGAGGAAATGGCTGCCCGCTATATCGAAGCAGTGCGCGTTCAACAACCTAAAGGCCCCTATTTTTTGGGTGGTTCTTCCTTTGGAGGCACTGTTGCTTTTGAGATGGCGCAGCAACTCAAGGCGCTAGGTGAAGAGATAGCATTACTAACTTTAATAGATACTCCTGGCCCTGGTCAAATGCCTGTTTTGGCGATGGAAGATGATACAGCTATTCTAGTTTATTTGCTGGGTGTTGGTTTCAGTCTTTCTCTTTCTTTTGATGTCCTTCAAAAGCTCGATCCCGATGAGCAACTTGTTTACTTTTTGGAGCAAGTAAAGATTGCGAATAGGGTAGTTCCTCCTGATTTTGGATTACCTCAGATTCGCCAGTTTCTTCATCTATTTAAAGTACACGCTCAGGCGATGCGGAATTATATACCTCGAATTTATCCGGGTCGAATTATATTTTTTCGTGCTATCGAACAAAATGAAGTTAATCCTAAAAATCCAGAATTGCCCTGGATTGAGGTTGCTGTTGGAGGTATAGAAGTAAAAGAAGTGCCGGGAAATCATATTACTATGAATTACCCCCCTCATGTTCAGGTTATGGCTGAACAACTTAAAGGATACCTTGATTAGGTAAGTAGTTGGGCTAAAGCCCTCTGAGGGCATCAAGCTGGTACGTAGTTGGGCTAAAGCCCTCAGAGGGCTTTAGCCCAACTACGTATAGCTTGGGACTAGGGGCTAAGATTGCTAGGGGCTAGGGTAAGAAGGGGGTATAATCAAGAGATTGAGGAATTAAGAATGTCCTAACCGCCCTGGCGGTTGCTATACCTTTTAAGAGGGCTAAAGCCCAACTACTTACCTTACCTTTTAAGAGGGCTGAAGCCCAACTACTTACCTTACCTTTTAAGAGGGCTGAAGCCCAACTACTTACCTTTATGTATGAATATCGGAAATTGACACTAGAAGAACGGGTGCAACTTGTCAATCAAAGGTTGGCTAAGGGATATCCTGCTCATTCTCCACCTCATCCAGTGCAAGATTCTGAATTTTACCATCTTACAGTTAGTTGTTTTGAGCATAAATCTCGTATTAACACTCAGGATCGCCGTCATCAACTTTTAGATATAATTTTTGATAAGTTTATTTCAGATGGTATAGAAATTAATGCTTGGGTGGTTTTACCAAATCATTATCATCTCTTAGTACATCATGTTAATATGTCACAATTAAGTGTACTCTTTCGTTCGATTCACGGCCTGTTAGCTCGACAATGGAATCTTGAGGATAATCTTACAGGTAAAGTATGGCATTCGTTTAGCGATCGCGCTATGCGTTCGGAAAGACATTATTATACAACCATTAATTAGATCCATTACAATCCTGTCAAACATAGCTGGGCAAAATCTCCTTATGATTGGTCAGCGAGTAGCGTACATTGGTATTTAGAGTATCATGGAAGAGAGTGGCTAAGAAGTGCATGGGTAGAATATCCGGTAAGAGATTATGGAAAAGGATGGGATGATTAAGGTACGTAGTTGGGCTTGGGCGCATAAGAGGGCTAAAGCCCAACTACTTACTTTTTAAGAGGGCTAAAGCCCAACTACTTACTTCTGCAATTTTTAAATAGATGATTTTTTAAGGACATCGTATGACTTTATATTCAGAAAATGCCCAAACCGAAGGTGAAACTTCATCGTCAGTGCTACTAGAAATGATGTATGGGTATCAAAAATCGCAGGCCATTTTTGTGGCCACTAAACTGGGAATTGCAGATATTCTCAGTAACGGTTCTAAGACTGCTGATGAACTTGCCGAAGCTACTGGGGTAGATTCTCGTAGTATTTATCACCTGATGCGTATGCTGGTAAGCGTTGGTGTGTTTTCTGCGGAAAATAATAATAAGTTTCAATTAAATAATCTTGGCAAACATCTTTTAACTGGAACTTCTGATTCTTTACGGGGTACAGTTATGGCAATGGGTGATGAACTGTATCAAGCATGGGGTAATTTACTGCACGGGATAAAAACAGGACAAACTGCATTTGAATCTACTTTTAAAATGAGTTTATATAGTTATTTGAAGCAGAATTATGAGGCTAGTGTAAATTTTAATGAGTGGATGAAGGAGACGACAAGGGAGTGGCTGCTTCCAGTTCTTGAAGTTTATGATTTTTCAGAAGTTAAGACGCTTGTGGATGTTGGAGGGGGGATTGGAACGCTAACGGCTGTTATTCTTAAGGCGAATCCGAAGATGCAAGCCATTTTATTCGATCGCGAAGATGTTGTTGTCGGTGCGGATAAGGTTTTGGAAGTGGCGGGGGTTGCGGATAGGTGTCAAATAGTGGGAGGAAGCTTTTTTGATTCGGTTCCCTCTGGTGGCGATCTTTACTTACTCTCTCGCGTCCTCCTCAATTGGGACGATACTCATGCTATTACAATTCTTAAGAACTGCTACCAAGCTATGACAGCTAAAGATAGGCTGATAATTGTTGATTTTATGTTGCCTCAAGGCAAAATGTCGCCCTTTATTGGTATGGGTAGCTTAACTTTGTTTCTTCTTGGTGGTAATTTTATGCGTACAGAGGATGAGTTTTATAATTTGCTTTCATCAGCAGGGTTCAAAGTGACTAATACGATCGAAACGAAAGGGCCAGTAAGTGCGATCGAGGCGCAACCTGCATAACACATCTCCAAAACCTGTCAAAGCGCCTCACTCAGGTTACATTACATGAGTAATTGATAGCGATCGATCTATTCTTGTTCTCATGGTTGCACTCCAAATAGGCGAACAGCACCAGGGATTTGGACGAGGTCATTGAGAAAGCTCGATCGCAAATGACTAGAATTAGGTGTTTGTCCACCCATAAACAAGCAAACAACTTCTTGACAATTTGTATTTTGTTCCTTATTAGGAATATTCACCCGCTTAATGCTCACCCAAGAGCAATGAGCATTGCCTCCACCCGCCGCATTACCGCCTACATCAATTTTTCTCTTATACTTTAAGTCGTAAATTAAATTCATACCGCACCCACGAGTATCAGTAGGATTAGTTATGCTCCATTGAAAATCTTGTCGGTCTAATGGCTCTTGACATGGTTCAGGAACGAGATAAATAGCACAAGTTGTTGGCGAAAAAACTTCTGCTGTCGGATTATTTCCCAGAGCGTATCTATCAGACCATTGAAGTTGAACAGCACTTTGCCAATCTTGATAAAGTTTTTGCCAATCTGAAGGATTACAAGCTATTCCGTACAGTTTAACTTGATATTCATTACTATCCGGTTTTCTAATCTTGTGCGTTAAACTTAAATAAGTTCCTCTGGCGGCAGACCTACCGTTGTTATTCATAACGAAAATATGCAAAGGTCTGCGCCAACCTCTACCTACACCACCAACCATCACGGCAAATTTGACTATGGGCAAAACAATTTTGTTGAAAATATCTTTGGGTGCGCTAATTTTTAAATGACCTTTCCAGGTATAAAAACGTGGCTGATTTCCAGAAACTTCACCCCAAGTTTTTTCTTTAATCATTTCCAAACGCACGCATCCTTTGCGACTTTTTCCATCTCCTGCATCCAAAGTGCCGAACAGTTCTCCTAAAGTTTTTTGGGCGTTTTGTTGAGACATTACTCCCAAGAGAAACCGTAAAACCCAAGAGCGTAACCATCCTCGCCAATGGGCGGGGCGCAAATCTGGAGAGTTGGGATCTGCACCGTAGCATCCCTGACTGTAGAGGATAAAATCAAATTGCTTTACAGGATAGTTAGGGTCAATAATTGGT
Organism: Argonema galeatum A003/A1; assembly: GCF_023333595.1. Taxonomy (GTDB): domain Bacteria; phylum Cyanobacteriota; class Cyanobacteriia; order Cyanobacteriales; family Aerosakkonemataceae; genus Argonema; species Argonema galeatum. The sequence goes on along the minus strand of NZ_JAIQZM010000001.1, from coordinate 470,611 downwards.
TTAGATAAGTTAGCAGTTTTAATCGCACCATATCCAGAAGCAGTGCGACTGCCAACTCCATATAAACTAAGTGCTTGTTGCACCCATTCCCATACTTCTTCAACCTCTGTTTCTGTAACTTTACCGGGAATACCCCGAATCGCAACAGTTACATTTATAGGTTTCTCACCGTTGCCTAGCGTATAGAAAGATAGGGGCTTACTTTGCCGTTGATGATAAACTTGAAAATGCTCTTGCGGGTTAACGATATCTAATGTTAACTTCGTTGCTATTTCAGGCCAAGCATCCAAAAATTCAATCTTTCCAGGCGTAATGTTTTCCTTATCTTGAAACCCTAATATTTCAAGCATTCTTGGCTTAATTTCAGGTCTTTGTTTTGCCCAAGTTCTTACCAATCCTCGAATGGAAGACCCTGGAATATATCCGTTCAGTGGTAGCACTGATAAGAAATCCCAGTTCTTACCTACATTACGTTTATCTTCTGGTCTTCCGTTATTTAGTTTCCACGCACCGCAAGGTTCACCCGCAGAAACAATCGTTTCTAAATCTGGGTGAGGAAAAGAACCGACTTTGGCTCGCCACTGGATAGTAAATGTGCTTTTTTTAAACAAGCCTTTGTATTTTTCTGCCTGTTGCGATCGCATTTCGTGCTGTTTTTCCAACAGTTCAATTAATCGATTTCCAGAATACATTAATCCTCCTGATAGGCTCTTGCCCAAAAATTCCATTGATTGGATAAATTAAGAGATTTTCGCCAACTTGCCATGTACTCAGATGGTCGCTCGTTAGCCATTTTGACTACTTCTTTCATTAACTCTCTTGCCATCTCATTTGGAGCTTCTATTTCCATCAGTTTGCGAGTACCGGGTGGATTAATTTCATCACTCATTTGCCCTAATAACACTCGCCATACTGGAAAGGTTCTTTTACGAGTTTCGTTATTTTCCTGTGCATTGGACTGATTGAGATAACCTACTGCCGAAAGTAAACCAAATACTCGCAGGTGCTGAGATAGTCGCAAAACAGCATTCAAGTCATTTTTATCTACATTTGACTTGTGGCTAATCTCCAGATATTTCTGAATGTGGTGATGAGCATCTAAACTGATTTGTTCTGGCTTTATCCTGCTAGGTTCGGAAGGTGCGATCGCTTCTTGTAACGCAGGTGTAGAATTTGGCATACTATTAGGCTTGATAAGATTGCCATTTTGTCCTGCTGGTGATTGATTGGGAGGATTCGATCGAGAGGTAGGAAATTGAGACGATTTGTGTTTCTTAGACATGATTAAACTCCTACTGGCGTTGCGGTGGACTCGGATACAGCGGGTTGAAAGGTGTTATCGCTAACCCAACTTTGCACCCAACCTCTTCCTACATTTGCTTGTCCACCAACTTGCAATAAGCCTTGAAGGACTTCCATCATTAAATCGTGTTTAGACGAAGTAACGGGGTTTTCTTTTAGTAAGCGGTAGCCCCAGGTAAAATACAAAATTGTATCTCTGGGAATGCAAACATCCGTCCAAAATCCTTCGGCAGAACCTGCTTGATTTGCTCCTTTTGTTTCATCCTGAATTTTGTTGCGAATTTGCGTCCAGAGTGAATGTTCCATTAAAACTTGGAAATCTGCATCCGGTAGGACAATTTGATTTTGTTCCCAAGTTGGTTTTACGGAATCTTGTAGTGAAGAAGGCCAGTTTTCAGAAAGTGCGATCGCCTGTTTTTGTTGGTCAGACATAGCGGATACTTCAATCTGTGCATCTGCTACAACGTAAGTACCCGCACGAGTTCCCACTGGTCGATTTGGAAAAGTAACAAATTGTTTGCCAGAAGCGATCGCACGATCTCTAATTAAAGAGTTACAACTTACCCAAGTGAAAATATCAGTACCGCCTCTTAAAGACATGGTTCGCATGGGAATCCACAACAAGCGCGCATCGCCAAACCAAACTTGATGCACCCCCATTTGACCTTGTGCATCTAATTCTCTACCAAATAGAATATCTGCTGCATTAGCATCCAGCAATTTCACTTCATCTCTCAAGCTACCTCGAAAGGATGAACCTGGCACATAAGGGAAATTTGTATGCACTTCACGGGCAATTTCTAAAATATTGCCTAAGTCGCCTTCTCCACCGCAGTGAATCGGTGCGAGACTGTAAAGATAACCAATCCGAAAGTCTTTCATTTTCATTACTCCTTGTAAGAAATCCACAACAATTCTGAATAACCGAGTTGTCGCCAACGGTTAGCTTTCTCTGTCTTATTGTCCTGAAACAAATTTTGCGGTTGTTCCAAGTAATAAATACTTCCAGAAGGTGCGGCAAATACTTGCGGCGCGGGAATACTATTATTTTCTTTAGAAATCAGGCGACAACTAATTGGAACTGCCCTATCTGTTGCCACGGCTACTAATTGCCCTTTTGTTTGATTCCCATTAGTAGTTTCGGCTAATTTCCACTCCCAAGGCCATGCTTGACAAATGGATTTGTTATCATCGTGGAGGCGTTCAAATACTCCCGGTGTGATGAGGTAGGCAAGGGATTTTCCTCTTTTTTCAATATTCTTTTCTGATAACTCTTGCAAATCCTCCCACTGTTTGCCTAAACGATCGCATCGTTGCAATATCGCCCGATGTCCTTCGCCACCCAGTCGCAGCGTTGTGGGGGTGTCAATTTCTCGATCGGCCCCGATTGCTAAACTCCAATTCGGTTTTAGCCTAATCGCATTCTCGACAAAGTAACCATCGGCATCTTTAACTTGGCGCGTACCTTCTAAAAGGGCGTTGTGTGGACGAGTTTCGATCGCCCAAGGTTGGTCTTCGCCGTCTACTTCAATTTCCCAATCTTCTAGGCTAATTTTTCCGCTGTCTAGATATTTCTTAACTACATTATAAGGCAAAAATTGCCGATATTTGGAATTTTTTTGGTCAAAATCCTCTTCATTTTTACAATCTTTATCTTTTTGGTAGGGACGTGATAATGGGCATGGTTGTTGTTCATCCCATAAAACATGATTTAGGGGCGATTCTGCATTCCATTTTAAGTTTAAGGGAATTAAAGGGGTTGTACCGACAAATCCCAAGGGTCGAGGAAAGTATAAAGTTTGTTGGTTGTAACAGAAAAAAGGGCCTCGAATTTGGAAGTTTATTTTGTCGCCTAAAAGTTGTCGCAATGCACCTGCGATCGCATGACCGTTGGGTGGGAAAACGCTGCCAGCCCATGCCCTCTCGCCTGGGGTAAATGGTTTGGCATCCCTAAATAATAAGACATCGAGCGGAATAATATTATACCAGAACATTGACTTTTTCCCAAATCTTTATATTACGATTTCGTAAGGTAAAAGCAGCAATTTTCAGCCAGTTTTGAATCTCTCGGTCTAAATTTTCTGGGAGAGTTGTATCCCATAAAGTATTGATTAATTTTGCTAATTGTTGTTGGAATTTATCGCGAAGTTCATCATCGCCTTTGAAGAAATTGCGACGGCTACAAAATGCTTTTGCCCAAGGTAGAATCGCGCTGCTAACTGGTGCGGGGTGTTGAGTCCAAAGTTGGGCTGCTTGTTCAAAAATAGCTGGTTCTAAATCATCTATTACTGTTAGCAGTTCTTTCCACTGTTGGAAAGTATCGAATTTGGCGGTAGCTTTCAAAATGTTGCCATTGCTGTAGAGGATGCGGATTTGAACGGCATCTTTATATTTACCATCTGGAGACAGATGTTTTTTCGCACCTTCTTTCTCCGCTTCCCACATATTTTCTAAAGCGATCGCTAGGGGAACAGCTTGATTCGCAATTACAATGCCAAAGCTAATTGTTGCCTTAGTTCCCATCGTGAATAACGGTCTATCCACTAAATCTTCGGGTAATTTTCCATCTTTCCATCGCCAATAATCTCCCTCATTATTAAATTCATTTTGGGTGTCTTTATCTCCTCGGAAACATTGGCGAATATCCCATAACCAATTATCCCATTCCCAGAGATTTGTGTAAGCCAAAACATCGTCACCGCCGCTATAAATTAACCTTCCGGCATAACGTTCTTCTGTCAGATAAGGAACCAATTTATTGGAAAAGTCTAATAAGGCGCGACTGAGGGCGCTGTGCGTTGATGGCCCCATGCGTTTAGACAAATCTAAAAACTTCTGAAAAGTTTCTCCTTTGGTAGCTAAATTTGAGGCAATATATTGACGGTAGGGTTTCATTTTTTCCCCTTTCAACCATTCACTCATCCCGTCGCCATCGCCTGCGGCTAGTACGTACCAATCGGCTGGATTATTATTGGGATAGTAGGTATCTATTACTTGTTGAACGTTTTGCCGATATTCGGTTTTTATTTTATTGATTTCTTGGGTAATTTCGGAGATGATTACCGGGTCTTTTTCGGTTTTTAAGCTTTTTTGTAAGGCGGTGATTTCGGGAGTTTCGGCATCTTCTACTAACCAACCAGCATTTAACAAGCGCGGATGATATTTTTTCGGTGTATTGTCGTTATCTATCCAAGGAATACCCCACTTACTTCTCATATCGGCGAGCGCATTTTTCGCCCAATCAAATTTTTCCAGGATATCTTGACAAGCGGTGTCGAAATTTTGCTGATGGTTGATATCCTCAGCGTTAACTTTCAAATATCCCGCCACACCTGCGGTTAAGTCAGGGTAAGAAGCGGCAATTTTATCCTCTTCTATTCCTAATAATTCGGGTAAGATTTCTTCTAAAGTTCGTTTAACGGTTTCGGTAGCATTTAATTGTTCTCTACCATCAAATAAACCAGCTTGTTGCTGCCAATATTTTTTCGTTTCCGCTTCCGTTATCCAGTCCGCGCCGGGATGGACAACTGGCCCTAAACCCGATATAGTAGAACGAGGGCCGAAAGCAGTGGGAATTTGCCAAGTACGAGCATTTTTGACGGCGGCTAAGGCGAAGCGGGTTTGGTCGAAAATTTTTGGCCACCAGGAACCAACGTTAACGCTGAATTTTCTGCCTTGTCTCTCTAAACGTTGTTGATATGCTTCGCGAAGAAAGGCGATTTCATCATCGTGAAATAGGTTATCTTTGGGGTTGGGAATGTAAGCTTGATTTTGGGCGTCTAGCCAAGGTTGAAATTCGGACTCCCTTTCTTTTGGAATGGCTGCATTTTTCAGTTCTTCCCCTTCTTTACCGATGGGGACTGCACTCCAATAGCTTTGCCATTGGGCGTTTAGCCAATTAAACCAGGTGCTACTATTGGGTTGTAAATCTGGCATCCATTTTTTTTCATTTTGCAATTCGTCGAAAACTAATTTACCTAAGTTGTGCCAAGTTTCTTTCACTGTTTGTTTGGCAGTTTGCATGGCATCGGCTACCTTATCTTTTGGTAGCACTAATACGAGGACGTTGGGAAATCCGGCGGTGAGGAGAGAACGGGATGTTGGTGTTTCTATCCAATGTTGGAATTCGGGATATTTTTGCAATAACCACAAGTCGATTAAGGGCTGTTGGTACAAACTGGGATATATTAAAGTATCGGGGCCGTATTGCATTGCCAGTTTCCAACTAACGGCTGCGGAAATATAATGTAATAGCCAAGAACCTGCCCAAAAATCGCGTGTTTTGCGACTGGCTTTGATGAGTTCTTGCACTGGGGTGAAGCTGAAGGTGGCAAGATAGGGATGGGATAAGGTTTTGTCGGATGGCCACTTTTTCTCGATGTCGGCGGGTGTGAGATGGTATCCTGCTAAGGCACCTGCTAAGGCGGCGGTGATGCTGGCGTGACTCCAGATGGAACTGTCGGGAAGGCGGGTTTCGGCTGGCATTAGCAGGAGGGTGTTATCCTGTAGTTGCTGACAAGCTGCTTCTGGTAAGCAACGCCATAACCACCAAAATAAGCGTTTGATATCGGTTTTAGTGATATCTGGGATTGCGTGGAGGAGTTTGGTTTCTTGTGTTTGCAGGTAGTTTTTGCGATCGCCTATAATTTCCTCATGCTGCTTTACTTTCCAGCGCAGTTTTTCCCCGGATAGCAGGTGGGAAATTTCCAAACCGTTTTTACCATAGTTGATACTAGCGGTGACGCAGCCGATCGCACCTCTGTCGCTAGCCGACGCGATATAATCTGCCAAGTGGATATGTTTGAGAATTGTCTTACCCGACTCTTCTGGATTCGCACCTTTTTCCCTCCACTCTCGCATCACTTCTAATTCTTGCCAGAAGCTATTGCCGCCACGTCCGCTATTATCGTGTAAGGCTTTCAATGCGGGATCGTGTAGTAAGCCCCAAATTTTCGCTTGCCAGTATGCTTGCGACACAGGTTCTATCCTTATATAGTGGTTTTGCGGTGGGCTATCGAAGATCGATCGAGTGCAGCCGTCTCTCACTCTCCTTGTATTGCAGTGTATCAAGCATTATGCCAAAAAAGCCAGAGTAAGTAAATATCCATATTTTTTTAATCTGAGGTCTTAAAGCTGGTGCTGGTGAGGTTTTCCGGTGATATGGTGAGTTTTGATTGATTATTTGCTTTGGCTTGACAATTTAGTGCGATCGCGCTACGCAGAAAAGAAACCCGGTTTCTGGGCTAACTATTATAATTGACTTAAGCAATTCCTCAATTCCTCAATCAAAAATCAAAAATCAAAAATTGAATGACTGTATTTCCTTACGACCAATTTGCTAAAGACTATCTGAAAGAATTGTTATCACCGTTGGGAGAGGTAGAAACAAGTCGTAATATTGCTGGTGAAGTTCGGGAAATCGAAATAATACCCGTGTTGAGGAGACAGATTTACCTCATCTGTGGATAATTTGTCCCACTGCATCAGACTTCCTATTGGCAGGTTTTGGAGCTAAACTCGATCTAGATAACTGGGTTAGCGGGGTTTATTTTTTGCCTGCACATTGGAAAGGGGCAATTGTGGTTGTTCACCAATTACCGCCAACGCCAGAAACACTTTGGTTACGAATTTTAGGCAAAGGGAGAGTGCAGCAACAAGCGATTGATGAATTGGCGGCACTTCCAGAAAATGACCCGTTACGGGGTGTGGCGTTGGAGTTGTTAAGTAACCTCAAGACTATATTAGAGGTAAAGCAAAATTTAGAACCAGAGGAGCGAGATTTAATTATGCGTTTGTCACCACTTTACGAGCAACGTTTAGCTGAAGCTACTCAGCAAGGTATCGAGCAAGGTATCGAGCAAGGTATCGAGCGCGGTATCGAACGCGGTATTGAGCGCGGTATTGAGCGCGGTATTGGGCAAGGTATTGAGCGGGGTATTGGGCAAGGACAGCGAATTTTTGTGGAAAATTTGTTGAGGGCGAAATTTGGGGAATTGGATGAGGAACTAACAGCAATTATTGAGCCTTTGTTGGCATTGCCGCTAGCAAATTCAACGGCTTTGTTGTTGCAATTGTCTAATTTATCCCGTGCGGAATTGTTGGCTAGGTTTAATGTTTTATAGGCTCGTCAAAAGTTACCTGTGGGTTCAGAAACCCGGTTTCTTGAAGAAACCGGGTTTCTCTGTTCTGTTGTTTCCATTCAACTAATTTCCCTAGCGAGTAGGGAGTATAGGCGTTTCCTTCATAACGCTTTGCAAGCGTATCGTCAAACTAGCTTGTTTCCATTCAACTAATTTCCCTAGCGAGTAGGGAGAGCCCGGAAATACTGTAAAACTTGCCTGGAATGGATGTTTCCATTCAACTAATTTCCCTAGCGAGTAGGGAGTTTGAGATGAAGGCCACTGCAAAACAAGACCTGATAAATAAGTTTCCATTCAACTAATTTCCCTAGCGAGTAGGGAGATGGGTGTGTAAATACGAACCCACATTTAAAGGGTTATGGTAGTTTCCATTCAACTAATTTCCCTAGCGAGTAGGGAGGCTTAGGAATTTTATCTTTGCGGATATCCCAAGAAGAGGTTTCCATTCAACTAATTTCCCTAGCGAGTAGGGAGGATGGAAAAGCCTCCCATTCAACTTTTGGGATTAAAGGTTTCCATTCAACTAATTTCCCTAGCGAGTAGGGAGTTGCCGTCAAGCCCAAACCCAATAACTTCGATGCTAAGTTTCCATTCAACTAATTTCCCTAGCGAGTAGGGAGGCTTTTAAGGTCTTTAAGGGGAAATTTAACCCTTGTAGGTTTCCATTCAACTAATTTCCCTAGCGAGTAGGGAGATTTGCTCAACGGGCTTTCAGATCCCGATCGGGGGAAGTTTCCATTCAACTAATTTCCCTAGCGAGTAGGGAGTCCCTAGAGTTGCTATCGAGCCTATTACAACAGGTAGAAGCGCGTTTCCATTCAACTAATTTCCCTAGCGAGTAGGGAGGCAAGCTGCTGAGCGCCCACCACCACCCGCCGAGGGTTTCCATTCAACTAATTTCCCTAGCGAGTAGGGAGCAAAGATTTCAAGTAGGAACCAAAGTTAAGATCCTTCTTCCGTTTCCATTCAACTAATTTCCCTAGCGAGTAGGGAGATATCTTTTCTTCATCTCCGCCACCATCCCTTCTAAGGGTTTCCATTCAACTAATTTCCCTAGCGAGTAGGGAGCATACTGGGTGGCGACCCATACATTGATGAGTGTGGAAAGTTTCCATTCAACTAATTTCCCTAGCGAGTAGGGAGATCAAAAAACAACCCTCTTAGTTCGCTGTTTTTGTCACAGTTTCCATTCAACTAATTTCCCTAGCGAGTAGGGAGGCTGCAATCAAAGCAATTGAGCATTTCCTCCCCGAATTGTTTCCATTCAACTAATTTCCCTAGCGAGTAGGGAGAAGTGGAAATTAAAATCACCGTCAATGGCGAAATCACGCTACTAGAGTTTCCATTCAACTAATTTCCCTAGCGAGTAGGGAGTCATCAAAGTCTCTAAAGCGGAAACACGAATGGCTGATGAAGTTTCCATTCAACTAATTTCCCTAGCGAGTAGGGATGAAGATCAAAACCGATATCTATCAGTAGCTAAAGCTGACGAAGTTTCCATTCAACTAATTTCCCTAGCGAGTAGGGAGGGCTGCTTCTGAAACCCTGACCTGGCCTAATGTCCAGAAGGCATTTGCGAAGCTCAGTTAATCCTACCACAAAACCAGACAACCTCGCCTTGGGAAAATCCCCCAAACCCTTACCCAGCACAGCTGCGAGGCTCGCAACGAAACAGCGTCAATCCAGCCATTTTTCCTCAGCCTCGCAACCAAACCTAAATAATCACCGACCCAGGCAACTCAGTCACAGACGGCCCAACGCCCCAAGTTTCCACCTGTCCCAAAGTATGCCCAGACAAAGGATAAAATCGCACATTATCCTCCTCCAGCTTTACCCTTTCCCTCAATCTTTCCCGCAATTCCTCATATTTACTAGAAGACAGCACACATTCAAACACCGAATATTGCACCCGCCGTCCGTACCCCTCCAACAAATCCGACACTTTGTTTCGTCGCTTATCGCAAGGAATATCTTGACACTCCCCAGCCCTAAAGGGACGGGGATTCTTGCTTAAACGAGCAATCTTGCTTAAACGCTGTTTCCAGATTTAAGTAGAGGATCATCTCTCCACAAGCGTTAATTTCGGTATGCCCTACCGTATTTGAAACATAACCAAGCAATCTTAATGCCTTAATTAAAATATTAATTGCGGCATTTTCATCCCTATCTAAAACAACTCCACATTTACAAACGTGGGTGCGAATAGATAGGGATTTTTTCACAATCTGCCCACAACCCGAACAATTCTGACTGGTGAAATGAGGCGGAACAGCTACAACAATTTTGCCAAATTTAAGTGCAAAATATTCTAGCCATTCCCTAAATTGTGACCAAGCGGCATCGCTAATTGACTTAGCTAAATGATGATTTTTTACCATGTTTCGCACCTTTAAGTCCTCCACCGCCACGATGTCATTAGACATCACTACGCATCTTGCTAATTTCACAGCAAAATCTTTACGCTGGCGTGAGACTTTTAAATGCGTTCTACCTAAACGGTTAATAGCTTTCTTTCTATTATTTGAGCCTTTAACCTTTTGAGAAACTTGACGTTGTGCTTTCTTTAATTTCTTCTCCGACTTTCTTAGAAATCGTGGGTTGTCAACCTTCTCACCTTGGCTATCAGTATAGAAATGGTTCAATCCCACATCTATACCAATTGCTCTACCCGTAGGTTGTAAAGTCTGTTTAACTTCTACTTGGATACAGAATTGACAATAATAGCCATCGGCTTTTTTAACCAGTCTTACTCGTTGAATTTGTTCAACTTGGTAAAAGTGTAGGTCGTAAGTGCCGACGAGTTTAACACTACCAATCCCTTTTTTATCAGTAAAAGTTATCCTCTTCCTGTCCTCAGAAAGCTTCCATCCTGACTTTTTATATTCCACAGAACGTTGATTCTTCTTGAATCTAGGGAATCCTTTTTTACCTGCAATCTTCTTTTTGCAGTTCTCAAAGAATCTATTAATCCCTGACCAACAACGTTCGGCAGAAGATTGTCTAGCCGTCGAATTAAGTTCATTCGCAAAGGGAAATTCTTTAGCTAATACCGCCGTATAAGCACTTAAGTCATATTTGTTTATGCCTTTATTATCCATCCAGAAACGCAAACATTTGTTTCTGATGAATTGCGATGTGCGTATCGCATCATCAACGGCTTGATATTGCTGTTCTTTTCCTTTGAGTTTGAACTCGTAGACTATCATGTTTCGACCTTTGTTGCCTATCCTTAATCTGACATGGACAGCGTAAAATTAATAGCTTTAGTAACAAAATGTAATATTTGACTGCGGTTAAAACCGCGAATCGCTTGCATCCCCACGTCTAAAGCCGGGGGCTTTAGCTCGTTTTTCGGTAAACTACAACGTAAAGAAGCATAGAAGAAAGTCAAAAGTCACTCATTCAAAAGTCAAAAGTCAAAAAAAAAAGACTTTTGACTTTCACTCATCGAATTTGATAAGGCTTATAACCCACAACCGGATTGTAAACAAACTGCTTATAAGCCTTCACCTGTTGAGTCAACAAATCCCACTTAGGTTGCTTCCCACCTTCATCAGTCTCTATTTCTTCCTCCATTCGCTGCAAAAAAGCCTTCAAATACTTACGCCTACCACCATCATTCAAAAAACACCCCCCATCCCCATAGAAAAAATCCTCATTTGCATCAATCATCCGCCGATTCACCAAATACAGCACCAAAGAATCAACAATTGCAGCCCGAAACTCCTCCACCAAATCAGAAGCAAGCGCCGCATGGCGTTCCGTACCCTGATGCAAACAAGCTTGATAGGCGTCAAGTCCCTGCAATTCAATCAACGCCAACAAGTGATTCCATAACACCTGATAACCAAAACTCAACATCGCATTCACCGGATTTCCCGGCGGACGACGGGAACGCGCCAAAAATACAAACTCTGCATTCTCCAAACATTCCGCAAAAGCCGAAAAATAACTAGCCGCACCCGCACCTTCATATCCCATCAACCGTTCCAGAGTTTCCGCTGACCCAGCTTTCCCAATCAAATATTCTAAACTTTGAATTGCAAAAGCAATCGTTTCCGTACCCCGGCGTCGTTGTTGTCGTTGCAAGATAACTCGACTATTTTTCAACTTAGCTTTCACAATCTCTCTCGCCACCACCAACCGTTGCGGAAAATCCAATTGCTGCTGATAGCGAGACAACTGCCGATATCCCCGTTCGATAGGTAAAATTCTCCCATAACAGTAGCCCATCCGCGACAAATAAGCAATCGGAATATTGCGCCACAAACAAGCACGAATAGCTTGAGTAGTCACCTGAGATTTACCGAAAATCAGCACTTGTTCCAGCAAAGGTAACTGTACCTCTCCCAGAATATTGTCTTTTTGTTTAACTACCAACATTTCTTGTGCTAGCGAAACATAGCAACCTTGTTGCGATACGTAAAGAGTCAGCATTATTTTCGATTTAAACTAATTCAATCTGCTAATTATTCTTAGGTACGTAGTTGCGCTTTAGCGCTCTTATGAGAACTAGGATAAGAGCGCTGAAGCGCAACAACGTACCTGCTCTTATGAGAACTAGGATAAGAGCGCTGAAGCGCAACAACGTACCTATTGAATATTGCTGCTATCGGCATCTCGTTGCCGAATCTCAGCTTTATTCGCCCGATTTAACAACTCCGCCTCCTGAGTTTGCGGCGTTAAGTAACCCACAATTCTATCAGCAGCCGTCGCCGTCACAAAGCTAAATAACATCACCAAGAGCGTATTGATAATCACAGCAACTAAACCCAAAGGTGCAATCAGCAAAATGATTAAAGTAATGCTGCCATTTACCACAGATACAGACAAATTACGCACGAAAGCAGAACGAGAAGAGAGATACATAAATCCTCCTTGGTAATTTAGGTTATTTCGTGTTAAATATGCGGTCGTAGGGACACGGCATAATTAAATCTTGGTATGATCGACATATTGATGACGCCGTGCTACTACAATAATGTTCATTTATGGAACATTAGCAGGCCGGATTCCGAAAGACCCCTAATTTCTCAACTTTTTGCCGATTCATCGCTCAAAACTTTTAATCCCCAATCGTAAAGCGATCGCAACAATGTTTTGTTTGGTATCTTCCAACTAGAACGACAAACTCCTTTGAGAAGATCCATCATCAACTTCAAAATTTCCCCAGAATCAGAATTTATCTTCACCGGAAAACCTTTATCTGCCCAAAGCGATCGCAATTGCCCCAAAGTCACCGCTTCCGCTTTGTGAATAATATCGTTTCGCCTGACCCGAATTGCCGTAAACAGTTGCCAAAAATTGTCCGATTTGGTATAATTCTCCATAGTCAACCAACCATACATTAACTGACTGAAACTCGGATCGGAACCCCGGTCACTCTCAATCCGAACCCAACCTTTACTTAACCAATCTTCCTGCTGACAGCGCAGATACAGCAACCGTTCCAGCGTTTGAGCGAATTGCACGAAAGCACCAGTATAATTCTCCCGCCGTAACGCCAACTCGATTAAAAACACGCTTTCCCACCCTTGGGCAAACTCATCTTTCCGCAAAAAGAGCAAGCGATCGCGCCAACCATTAATCTCCTCCCCCGTCGCCAAACCATTCAACGCCTTAGAACGCAACCAACCAGTTTCAAAATTCTTATCTTGCAGAAACTTGGCAATCTCCCAATTAGTAGAGAGTGACAAATATCCCGCCAACTGATATAATACCTTGTGACGACTTTGATGCGCCTTCAACCAAAGCTGCGCCTCCAAAAAATCACCCCTTTCCCAAGCAGAAATCACCCGCAAACGTTCCAAAGGCCAAAAATACTCGCTCACAGGCATAAAATCATAAATTTGAGCCGTACAAGCAGAAGAATTCCCATCAGCAACTTCTCGGTAAAGCGGTTGCGGTTCGATCGGGGTAGCATTTATTACCTGACATTGCCGCACCAAAGCTGCCGCACAAATTTCCAACCCTTCTGCGATCGCCGGAACAGCCCCCTTATTCTCAATAACCAGGACAAACTGTTCCGCCTCATCCGCAGGCATCCCCTTCATACCCTCCAAAGCCAAAGGTAAAATAAAACCTTCCAACTCTTGACGAATCGCCTCCCGATTGTTAGCATTAACAACGGGATGCAAAACATCCACCTTTACGCCTTTCCAAGTAGCTTCAATCTTCCCCTTCATCAACTCTGCCAACCAGAGAGTATCAGCACGCCGATAATTCCAAGCAACAGTTTCCGGTTGATCGGTCGCCCACAGAATCACCTGTTTCAAACCTTTAGCAACGCAATCGGCTATAATCTTGTCATCCAACAAAAGCTCAACAGCGCTAAAATCGTCACCCAGCCATTCCCGACAATGCTCCCAGTAGCGCTGGCCCAAATCCCGCACACTCCAGAGATAGCGCTGGTTATCCTCGTAAAAACCGCGATCGATCCCCAGTTCCCGGTATAATTCGTTAATATGACCCGGATGACCGCGATCGCCATCCGCACCGAAGCAACGCACCACCCCATTATGCGATCGCCAACCTACCTGACGAGTACCAACCGAAATAATTAAAGTATCGACGCGATTTAGTTCCAGTTGCGTGCTAGTCTGCATATAATTTTGTCAGCCAATAGGCGATCGAACTTATCCTTCATCGAAGTTAACAGCACTTATCCCAGAAATACTATAAACTTACAATATCCATCCAATTAAATCGAATAGCCCACAATGCGCGTGCTGGGCTAAATTCCATAACTTTGAGAACAGGCGATCGATATCGGCTTTTACTTGACATCTGCACATGGCCAAAAAACCCACCCCGCACCCCTACTCAGACCAACAAACATTCGATCGGCTAATGCTGCTCATTGCCACCCTCATCCAATACCCCGGCGTCGGCTGTAAAGAGGAAGATGAATCGCCAGCAGATGGACATCACGACGCTCTAGAACAAGTGCAGAATAGCTTACAGCAAGTTGCCCGCGACCTCAATATAGAACTTCCCAACTATTCCATCCCCACCATCCGCAAAGACTTAGAAACCTTGCGACGTTACGGAATACTCGATCGGCGGATGTATCGCCAAGGATATTATCTCGGCACTGGGGCTATGAGTCGATCCGAATTGCGAGTAGCTTTTGTTGCCTTAGCTTCTGCTGCCAAATATCAAGGCAACCCCCAAACGAGACGCATTTATCAAACACTCAACAAACGACTGCGGGGATTAGATTTAGAACTAAAAGGTCAATTCTTTTATCCGATCAGAGAACATCTCAATCGAGCCATCAATTATACTGACCCCGAAGAAATGATGGCTAAAGGTAAGAACCGCAATAATTTATTTCACCAGCTAGATGCAGTCGAACAAGCAATCTGTGAAGGTCAGGCGATCGAAATTTCTCGGCACAGCGACCCCTACCAGCGCGGTAACATCGGCCTTATACAAGTTTGGCCGTTACAATTAATTTATTATGACATTGCCTGGTATATTATTTATGAATACTGCTCAAACAATCACTTAGCGATCGGACGGGTAAATCGGTTTAAAAATTATTGTCAAATTATCACCGCTTCTGGACGCGGTTTAGCCGCACAGCAGCAAAGTTTAATCAAAGCTCATAAACTCTTGGAAAATGGCTGGGGTCTATACTTGGGCGAATTCGATGAACAGAAGGCTGAATTAGAGGGAAAATTGACATTAGAAAAAATCAAGGTGCGTTTTTTTCCAGCCGTAATACCTTTTATCTTAGAAGGCGAACGTCGTCATCCCCGTCAAAAAGTCGATCCATTCCCAAAAGATAGCTCTATAGAAGATCTAACCCATGTCAATTATACAATCGAATTGCCTCCTCGTTCTCTCAAAGAATTTAGCCTTTGGGTTTATCGGCACATGGAAAATGCCCAAGTAATATCGCCGACTGAGTTGGTAGAGAAACATCGCCAAGCAGCTCTAGCTTTGGTCGATCGATACAGTTAGTTCAAGCAAGTTTTTTCTATACTTTGCGCCGCCTGCGATTGACATTTTTCACATTTTTCGTTTATGGTTCATTGCATGGGTGCGGTCAAAAGTAGTTGGTTGAGAAGAAGAATCTTCCTTTTCCCCTCCATCCAACTGTTTTTGACCTTGCGGCGGGTCAAACATCCGTTTAGCTGAGGTATAAACCGTTACCGAAAAAAAGACGTAAATCGAGGGAGAATAGGATCTGAGATTGATTTTCAATTCCCGAATTTCTATGCTCGCAGCCAAAATCTAAAATCCTAAAGGATATCTACAGCTATGCAAACTGTACCAAATCCAGCCTTTGAATGTAAGCCGATTATACAGGTAGAAGACGATCGCACCGGGTTGAGTCTCGAAACGCTCAAGCGGGGGTTCTTAGATAACCTTTTCTATCTGCAAGGTAAGTTTCCCGGCATTGCCACGAAAAACGATTGCTACATGGCATTAGCATACACGGTACGCGATCGCTTATTCAAACGCTGGATCGACACTGCCCAAACTTACACAATAAACAGTTCGCGGACAGTGTGTTATCTTTCAGCCGAATTCCTCATGGGGCCCCACCTGGGCAACAACCTGATCAACCTGGGTATCTACGACCAAGTTAAACAAGCCATTGAAGAATTGGGACTCGACCTCGATCAATTACTCGAACAAGAAGAAGAACCAGGACTCGGCAACGGCGGTTTGGGGCGGTTAGCTGCCTGCTACCTCGACTCAATGGCAACCTTAGAGATTCCCTCTCTAGGTTATGGCATCCGCTACGAATTTGGCATCTTTGAGCAAAAAATCCAAGATGGCTGGCAAGTCGAAATCACCGACAAATGGCTGCGCTACGGTAATCCCTGGGATGTAGCCCGTCCAGAATGGGCAGTAGAAGTCAAACTCGGCGGTCATACAGAAGTATATCTTGACGAGCGATCGCGCTACCGAGTCCGCTGGATTCCCTTCCAAGTTGTTAAAGGCATACCCTACGACACACCAATTTTAGGATACAAAGTCAATACTGCCAACACATTAAGATTGTGGGCAGCCGAAGCACCCGAATCCTTCGATTTTGACGCCTTTAACTCTGGCGATTATGTCAAAGCCGTTCAAGCAAAGATGACCTCGGAAAATCTCTCCAAAGTCCTCTACCCCAACGACAATCTTTCCCAAGGTAAAAAATTGCGGCTGGCGCAGCAAATCTTTTTCGTCTCTTGTTCTCTGCAAGACATGATTCGGATTATGGAAGGGCAAAAGATTGCACTGGAAAAATTTCCAGAAAAATTTGTCATTCAACTGAATGATACCCATCCTTCCATCGCCGTTGCAGAACTCATGCGGTTGCTAATCGATGAACACGGAATGGAATGGGAACAAGCTTGGGACATCACTACCCATACTTTCGCTTACACCAACCATACCTTATTACCAGAAGCCTTAGAAAGATGGCCTCTCAGCTTGTTTAGTGAATTATTGCCCCGACACCTCGAACTCATTTACGAAATTAACAGCCGTTTCCTCGACGATGTTCGCATCAAGTATCCCGATAATTTGGATCGAGTCGGGCGAATGTCGCTAATTGACGAAAGCGGCGAACGCTACATCCGCATGGCAAATTTAGCTTGTGTGGGTAGCTTTGCCATTAATGGAGTCGCAGCACTACACACTGAACTACTCAAAAAAGATGTCTTGCACGACTTCTATGAAATGTATCCAGAGAAGTTCAACAACAAGACAAATGGGATCACCCCGCGCCGCTTTATTGTCTTGAGCAATCCCCAACTGTCCGAACTTATTGACAGCAAAATTGGAGATGGCTGGGTCAAGAATTTGGATGAACTTCGCCAGTTAGAAGCTTTTGCTGAAGATCCAGAATTTCGCTCTAAATTCCGGCATATCAAGCAATCAATCAAGCAAGATTTGGCTAACTATATCAAAGCGAAAAGCAACATAGAAGTAAATGCAAATTCACTGTTTGATATTCACGCCAAACGCTTCCATGAATACAAGCGGCAGCACTTAAATGCGCTGCACATTATTACCTTGTACAACCGAATCAAGGCCAATCCTGGACTTGATATTACGCCCAGAACCTTCCTATTTGGTGGCAAAGCAGCCCCCGGATATTACATTGCCAAGTTGATTATTAAGCTAATCAATTCGATCGGGGATGTAGTGAATCGCGATCCAGATGTCAGAGGACGGTTGAAAGTTGTCTTCCTAGAAGATTACAGCGTTAAGTTTGCCCAACGAGTTTATCCTGCGGCAGATTTATCCGAACAAGTTTCGACGGCAGGAAAGGAAGCGTCTGGAACGGGTAACATGAAATTTGCCTTGAATGGGGCGCTAACTATCGGCACGTTGGATGGTGCTAATGTTGAAATCCGTGAAGAGGTGGGGGCAGAAAACTTCTTTTTATTCGGATTAACGGAAGAAGAAGTAAATGCCAAAAAAGCTCACGGGTACGATCCGATGTATTATTACAATACCGATCCCGAATTGAAATTGGCGATCGATCGCATTTCGTCTGGTTTCTTCTCCCACGGCGATCCAAATTTGTTTAAACCTTTGTTGGATACCCTGTTGTATCACGATGAATATATGCTCTTGGCAGACTATCGCTCTTATATAGAATGCCAAGAACTGGTCAGTCAAGCTTATCTAGATGTGGAAAACTGGACTCGGATGACAATTCTAAATGTGGCGAGGATGGGGAAATTCTCTTCCGATCGTTCGATTTGGGATTATTGTCAAGACATTTGGAAGATTCAACCTATCAAGATTGAATTAGGACAATATGCCCAGGCAGATGTCAATCAATTGAAGATCAGTTTTTAGATTAAGTAGGGTGCGTCAGAAGCTTAAAATTAGGGCTTGTCGCCTAACATTATCCTGTCTGACGCACTGTACAGACTTTACTTCAATAACGATCTAAATTCAAAGTAAATGCAGGTAACACATCTTCACCGGATAATTCAGTTGGGAGATTTCGCACTTCCACCTCTTGTCCCAACCGATAAATTTCGACTTGTTGCTCTTGCGGATTAATTAACCATCCCAATCTTACGCCAGCATTGAGGTATTCCCGCATCTTCGATCGCAACATTTTTAGCTCATCCGTTGCTGACCTCAACTCTATGACAAAATCTGGTGCAATAGGAGGAAATTTGCGTCTTTGTTCTGGGGTGAGTTCTTCCCAAAGTGACTGCTGAATCCAAGCAGCATCTGGCGAGCGATCGCCTCCATTCGGTAACTTAAAAACTGTAGACGAACTGAAAGTATAACCGAGTTTTGTTTGACGATTCCAAATTACCAAATCGGCATTCAAATCCGATTCCCGATTACCACTTTCTCCCCCGACGGGTGACATAACAATTAATTCTCCCTGTACAGAGCGTTCAAACTTCATTTCGCGGTTATTCTGACACAGCTGGTAAAATTGCTCGTCTGTCAGATGAACGGTGTCCAGATTTAATGTCAAGGAACTCATGCCGGTAAACCGTATAAGTTTGAGTTGTTATTATAGCATAAAGCAAATGACCATTAGGAATTTTCGCTCGATGTATTGACAATGTGTATACAAATCTTTTAAATTAGAAGAGTATCTTTGTTGCTCTCAAAGGGATAGCGGTTATGTATGGGTCAGGAAGTAAAGGGTCAGTCAGCCAGACCCGCGACGTAACGATCAATATCCGAGCTAAGCAAAATCAACGCGATCTAATTGATCGGGCAGCTGAAATACAGGGCAAGAGTCGCTCGGAGTTCATGCTTGAGTCAGCTTATCAAAAAGCTCAAGATGTGATTCTAGACCGAATTTTTTTTGGGCTAGATGAGCGTAAATTTAAGGAATTTGTGGCGCTGTTGGATGCACCACCTATGCGAAATGAGAAATTACAGGCATTGCTAACAACCAAATCTCCGTGGGATTAGATCTAGATCGAGACGAACTCCGCCCTCCTGAAAAACTGAATTCGTTACATCGAATTGAGAACTTTGATTCTGGTAACAGTCAGCTAGATGACTGCTATGCTGCGAGATGCAATTCTTCGCACTCTGCAAGCTGCTGAGATTGCAGGGATACGAGCAGTTCTCGTACACGCCATCTCGGAAGATGCGAAGCGGTTTTATGAGAAGTGTGGGTTTACTGCTTCAGCCATCGATCCGATGACACTCATGGTGAAAGTTAACGATGCCATTGTTTCACTTGGGTTGCAATAAGCAGGGATGGGATAAAAGGCGGGCTATTTACCCTGACTGCATCATCCAGACAAAGAAACTGAGGATTTGCTCTACGGGCGGCAGCGGATAAACTGATAGGTCAATGGTGACGGTTTGTTCTTCAAGCTTGAGGAATTGCCATTGAATGCCATTACTTACACTGCCATAGATGGTTGGAATGGATTTGTCCTTTGTCTGATTAAAGCGTTGAGCGGCGACCATCTCAGCAATGCACTGACCAATTCCCGTTTTCAAGTCTGTTTTTTTCGCCTCTACAATGACTACTGTTGGTGCTTCGATTTCTAACACTTCGGTCGATCGAGTCAGGAGAAAGTCGCAAACGCCGTTAAGTCCAACGGCTTCTTCAATTGTAAAATCTTCCCCAGAGAAGAGGCTGATTTGATGATCGAGAATTCGCCTCACTTCTAAAAGTACGGGGTAGATAATTCCCTCAGAACGGGCTTTTTCACTGCCAGATATCGCAACAATTGGCAGGCTTTCTTTGAGAGTACCTGCTAAAACATCCGAAGGCGCGATCGGGCCTAGTGACGGCAGGAAGCGCGATCGCTCCTGAACTGTGAGCCCGAAGGCTGCTTTTGCTTTACCAATGGTGGTAAATTGGCTGTAGGGCATAGGATTGGATGAGAGGATTTTGGAGTCAAACAGGTGTTACGTCGTGAAAGTGAGTATAGTCGATCGCAAGTTTCCCCTCCGGCATCCTAGAAAAGATATCGACAAAACGCATATTCCATCGAATATCCTGCGCCACAAAATTGTGGCGAGCATGAATAGTCTGCGAAACCGTTTCGTCAAGTCCGGTTAGCGTTACTACTAGATCCAAATTCGTCTCTGCTAGAGATTCTGCGGTCAACCCATACAGAGGACTCATCTCGTCAATTGGGTGCATAATCGTCCAAGTCAGCGCGAATATCGGCGTCTTGCTGCGAAGCAGTTTCATGTCGTAGAAGCGACGCATAGCTTGTCCTTCTGCGGTAACTTCATCGCGTAGCAAACTCACCCGCATCTCGGCTGACAAAATCTGGTTGTGGCGTTCGTTAGCCGCCCGAAACATCAGTGTCGGCACACCATTATGGGGAGCGATCGCAGCTACGCGGCTGAATAGCACTCTTGCGGTAGGGCGGGAAAACCGGGCGAACATCAGTCCCGTAGCCATAGCCAACCCCATCAAACCCGCTAGTGCTTCGATCGAAACCACTACATTCGCGTAGTATGTGCGCGGATACATAGCCCCGTAGCCGATCGAAGCCATTGTCTGAACGCTGAAGAAGAAAGCATCAGAAAATGAGCCCGGATGGGCATTCTCAATACAATCTCCTCCCGCTAAATAAGCTAGGGCAAACAGTGCGTTGGCGACAACATAATACAGAGAAATTATGGCTATAAATTTAGGCCAAGAAACGGTGAGCAGCAAATGGTAGGGGTCGCGCCAGTGCGAGTGCGATGAGCCTTTACGGATGACATTCAAGCTGCGATCGCGCGATCGTGTCAAGGGCCGATCGCGATTAAAAATACGCAGCAATTTAGGGCGACGTTTCATATAGTAGTTATAATTTTTGAGCGCTGAGTTTTGAATTGAGCATCTCTTAACTTAAACTAAGCTAAGAATTCAAAACTATTTTGCTATAACTTTGCCATGCTTGCCAGAAAACATAAATCGATAAAACCCCCAACAGAGTCCGAAAGGCTAAGCTGACGATTTCATCTGACAACTTCGGTAGAAAGCGCGTACTAATTTGGGCTCCTAAAAAGCCACCAAATCCCAGCATAAGCCCCTCAGAAAGCAAGACATTGCCTCGCAAAGCGTGTCCCGCACAAGCTGATATAGCTGTAATGATGATGACACCCAAACTCGTCTGAATCGCAGTTTTGATAGTTTCTCCTAAAAGCAAAATTTGCAGGGGCACCATAATCACACCTCCACCAACTCCAAACAAACCTGCCAGTATGCCTGCTGCACCCCCAGTGGCAATTCTAGCGACAGAATTTTGGATTTTGGTGAGTTCCCAAACTTCTGCCTGGGAATGCGGATTTGGGATTTCTGATGGGGAATTACTCACCTCCTCCTCTGCTGTGCTGCTGGCAATTTCTTTAGCAGTCAGGTGCTGGCGTAGATTGACTAAGTAAATGTTCAAAAGTAGCAGCAGTCCAAACGCCACCAGCAGGAAATAAGGGCGAATGTTGGTGGCTATGTAAGTACCAATTTGTGCGGTCACTACAGCGGGAAATCCGATCGCCAGCACCTTTTGGAAGCTTAAAAAGCCCATCCGCCAATTTTGTATGCTGCCAGAAATCGCCGTGATCAAAATCGACAGGCTACTGGTGCCAACCGCTTGCACTGGGGTGTAGTTCAATGCCACCAAGAACGGTACAAGCACCGTACCGCCGCCTATGCCCAAAAATCCAGCCAGAATTCCCGCAAACAGCCCAGCAACAGCCAAAATCAGTAAACTTGTATACATTATGCTAATTTTAGATTTTAGATTTTAGATTTTACTTTCAATTGGCAATTCTTTAATCTAAAATTTAAAATTCAGAACTTACGCAAAAACCAAAATTTTGCCCCCCTAGCCCCCCAAATCTGGGGGGCGAAGAGTCCTGTTCCCCCCAGATTTGGGGGGCTAGGGGGGAGAAAGCGTAAGTCTTAAAATTCTTAAATGCTGATGCTGTTGGGAATTAGGGAGGGTTTGAGGTAGATGTAAGGTACTAAACGCTTCTTGTTGTTCAAATCAATTTCCTGTTCCACTGCGTTCAAATCTTCTTGGAATCGATCGACAGCAGCCTGCGCCTGTGGGTCTTGGAACTTATTGTCATAGTAGCCCAATTTGTCATAACGGTAGGCGGACAGTATATGTACGATCGCCAGTTGGTCAGCCGCCTGTTTGGGTGGTGGAAGAAAAGACATCAAGCTTTTCGGGTCGGGAATGGAAAGATCTTCTGTAATCGGTTGATAGGCGGCTAGGGGCATATTAGGAACGAAGGCCATGTACTCGTATTGGGGGTAGTTCACAGCTGCGTGCTGGGGGCCGCAGGTGAAGATAATTGTGGTGACGATATCAACCAATTGCTCTACGGTTTCGATGCGATCGCGCATACCCTTGACCCGTCCACCTTCCGGCGAAACCAATTCCTGTGCCCAAGCTTGTAATTCAAAGTCTTGGCTCACATCCTGCGGCGTTTGGTAGTAAATTTTCAGGTAGTTGGTGACGAATTTTTGGAGCGCATTCCAGACTAGCATTCCATCATCCCGATAGGGATAATGAGGCAACCTTTCCACGTCATCCATGCCGCGATTTTCGATCTCGGTCGGCAAGGCAAACCCATCCAAACTCCATGTTTCATAGGCATTCTTGACAATTTGCAGCGACTCTTGTAAGGTTCCGCCTAGCAATTCATCGACATAGCCACCTCTGTTGATCAAGCGTTTGCGACCCAAATCATTATTCGCTAACATGAATTGGAGGTGAGGTCTTAACAGTAAGCCCAAGGGATGATTTTGAGCTAATTGTCTAGCAGTAACAATGGCAAATGGTTCCATCACAAAGTGAGTGCGGCACAGATGGCTGCTCATTTCATGGTGGTTGCCATCAGCAATCTGAACGCAAAGCTTGGCTTTAAACCAGGTTAAAGGGTGATCGAAAGGTGTAATGATATTGCTCGTTTCACCGTTTTCCTGGTTAAATTGGATAGCTACGGGTACAAGTTGACCGCGATCGCTATAGCCAGAACTTCGCCAGCAAAAAAAGGCCACCGGCTTCGGCAAATAGCTCTTACCGCGCTCGTAAGTGCCTCCTTGCACAAACGAAAGCCTACTGTAATCAGCTATATACAGATTCCCATTATTCAGTTCTTGCTGTAAGTTCAACGATGACCCAAACTTGGTTTGCAATTTTTCCACAAAATTGAGCGGCAACTGCTTAATATTGGTTAAGACCATAGGATTGACGCCGCACAGCCGCTGTTCGCAGAAGGAGTCGTCGGTTTGGTAGGTCTTGATCGTTTTCGGTCTGGGTAGGACTGGGAAAAAGTCCTCGTAGTCTTGCAGTTCATCCAGGGGGTCCCAGAGCGATCGCAAATTCACAGCCAGGTTGTTGACGGGAAGTTCGGATGTGGCTAATAGGCGTTCGGCGATATATTTGCCTGAGAAGTTTTCTACCTGGGGTAAGTTATCGAGCTGGGACAGAGGAGGTAAATAGTCTAAGTCAAACTGGTAGTCTGCACGATTGCGCTGCAACCAATCGAGTCGTTTTTGCGGTTCGGCGTCATTTTGTGGGAGGTAAGGTGTCATAATCGGGCATTTATATACTTCATTTTCAAATTATGCTTTCACTGGCCTTGAGACTGCTACCGGATAAAAATCTTCACGCTTCCACTGCACCAAGAGATATCAGGGTGGTTTTCTGAGCTTCAGTTAAGCCGGTAACGCCAGTAATATTCATTCCCTGATAGGGGTCAGCAGCTTTCAGAGTTCTTCGGCACTCACCCGTATCGACATCCCAAAGCTTAATCGTCTTATCTTGACTGCCGCTGGCTAAGGTTTTGCCTTGACGGCTAAAGGCAACTGACCAAATTCGACCATTGTGTCCTTCCAGAGTTTTGAGACACTCACCAGTACTGATATCCCACAATCTTACCGTTTGGTCGTCACTGCTGCTGGCAAGGAATTTACCATCAGGACTAAAGGCAACAGACTTTACTCCATCACTGTGTCCGTACAAAGTTATGCGGCATTCACCAGTACTGATATCCCACAATTTCACAGTATTGTCATCGCTGCTGCTGACCAAGATCTTAGTATCGGGACTGAAAGCGACTGACCAAACAATACTGGTGTGTCCTTGCAATGTTCTTAGGCAGTTGCCTGTAGCGATATCCCACAACTTGACAGTGTTGTCGCTGCTGCCAGTAGCCAGAGTTTGACCATCTGGACTGAAAGTGACTGTCCAAATCCAATCGGTGTGACCCAACAAAGTTTTTAGGCATTGTTCTGTATCGATATCCCATAACTTTGCTGTATTGTCCCAACTCCCGCTAGCCAGAGTCTTACCTTCAGGACTGAAAGCAACTGACCTTACCACATTGGTATGCCCCTGCAAAGTTCTTAGGCAGCTCCCAGTACTAACATCCCATAATTTTAATGTTTCGCTGCTGCTGGCTAGGGTGTTACCTTCAGGACTGAAAGCGACTGACAATACCCACGTTTTATGTCCGGTGCAACATTTGAGTAACTGACCGGACTGAGCGTTCCAAAGTCTTAGAGAGGAGTCGCTGCTACCGCTAGCGAGGATCGTACCATCGGGACTGAAGGCGACTGACGCTACCTGATAAGTTTGCCCTTGCAAAGTTCTCAGGCATTGACCAGTACGAGGGTTCCACAGTTTCACCGTTTGGTTGTGACTGCTGCTAGCCAAGATCTGACCGTCGGGACTGAAGGCGACTGACTGTACCCAATCGGTCTGCAAAGTTCTCAGGCATTGACCTGTCTTGGCATCCCAGCAGCGTAGGGTGTGGTCATGACTGCTACTGGCAAGAGTCTGACCATCTGGACTAAAGGCAACCGATCGCACTAAATGAGTATGTCCCTCCAAAGTTAAGAGAGGCTGACCGCTAGAAGCATCCCACAATTTGAGGGTGCGATCGGCACTGCCGGTAACCAGAGTTTTACCATCCGGGCTGTAGGCAACTGACCAGACCCAGTGGGTATGCCCCTGCAAAGTTCTCAGGCATTCGCCTGTGCGAATATCCCACAACCGCACCGTTTGGTCATCGCTGCTGCTAGCTAGTAGCACAGGCGTCTCGCCTGTGACATCAGATGGACTAAAGGCGATCGATCGTACTGAATTAGTATGTCCCTCCAAAGTTCTCAAAGGCTGACCGCTAGAAACATCCCACAATCTGATAGTGCGATCGAAACTGGCAGAAGCCAGCGTTCGACCATCAGGACTGAAGGCGACCGACCATACCCAGTTGGTATGCCCGTGCAAAGTTCTCAGGCATTGTCCGGTGTTGACATCCCATAACTTCACTGTTTGGTCATTACTACTGCTAGCTAGAGTTTGACCGTCGGGACTGAATGCGATCGACAATACCCAATGAGTATGTCCCCTACAGGTCATCATAGGTCTCCCATCGGCAACTTGCCACAAGCGAATCTCAGCAGCGTCACCGCCTGTTGCTAAAAGTTTTCCATTCGGGCTAAATACCACCGACATAATGCTACCGAAGGTTTCTGTAAAAGCTGATTTAGACAGATCTGCACGAGCGAAATTGACATCGTGCAAATTCACTCCCTGTAGATAAGCTTGCCAAACCGTTAGCTCGGAAAAATCATAACCAGTTAAATCAGTCTTCAGTTGGCACAGCAGATTCAGAATATTGCCAGCGGCATACCCAGGCTCTTGGGGAAATTCTTTTCGCAACCTTGATATAATTTGATTCAGCTTATTTTCTACATTAATTTTACCCCTACAAATAGTTATTAACCTATCCGCTACTTGTTGGAGTATGAGGCTAATTTGGCTTTGTCTGATATAGTCTTTGGCCTGTGCCTTGATTAAAGCGTGGCTGTTGAGAATATTGATTTTTTCCGTGATAATCTCTTGGCAAACCCGATCGATTAAACGCTCGGTAACGTACTCCATGACCACAGGCTGTTGCGTAAAACTTGGCAAGTCTGTCTTTTTCTCAATCAGCGATCGCCATTTCAGAAAATTCAGCGATTCCAACACTTTTGGCCGCCATCGGGGTAAAACATCTAACTGTAATTCTGTAATTGAAACCCCCTCGCGCTCGATCGCCAACCAGTACATAATCTCCTGTTCTGCATCTGACAAGCGTTCCATCTGCCGATCTAAAAGCTGCCGAATGTTATCAAAAACCGCAAGTCCTGGCTTTAAAACTTCTTCTAGATATTCAGAAATATTTTTATCAAATAAGTTTTCAATAACTGGAGCCACCATTTTTAAAGCTAGCGGATTACCAGCATAGTGTTCGATTAAGGTTTTCCATTCGTTATATGAGCCAATGAAGGAACCCTTTCGATTAAAGATTTCTCGTCCTTCAGCTTCTTTTAAGCCAGTTAGTTGTAATGAGCGAACAGGTAGTTCTTCCCCTTCCAACGGCGCAATTTCTGTAGGCTTCTCCCGACTGGTTAGCACTAAGCAGCTGCAATGGGGTGTTTCTCCCACCTGTCTGATTAACTCTCTATACCCATCATAGCCTTCGCGATATTTTCCGGGCCGATCGCCAGGGCAAAGAATCGTCTCGAAATTGTCCAATACCAACAGACAGCGGTGTTGACGCAAACATTCAATTAGTCGGGATATTCTAGCGTTGACGCTTTCTGGTAAATCGGTTTCCTCTTGGTTGGAAAGCGATTGCAGCAAGTTGGCTAAGACTTCTTCGATTAGTGGAGCGTTGCGGAGACTTCGCCAGATGACAAATTCAAACTTATCCTGAATCTGTTCCGCTAGCTTTACAGACAGAGAAGTTTTACCCATCCCCCCCATGCCGAGTAACGCCACCAAACGACAGCGATCGTTGACAATCCATTGCTCTAATGTAGCCAGTTCTGCGGTGCGACCATAAAAAAGCGCGACATCCGGCGCTTCTCCCCAATCTTGGTAACGGTTGGGAGGTAGTGGAGGCGGGATAGGTTCTACGGGGCGTGGATCTGGGTTTAGCTCCTTCCTGCGCCTCAAAACTGCCTTAAAGTTACCTTTAGTTACTTCCTCCCCAAAAGCTTGAGTGAGGATTTTCCATAACTTGGCACCAACATTCTTGATGTGTTCGGAATCGTAGCCGAGTTCCTTTGCTATCTCCGGAAAGGTCTTTCCTTCCCAAGAGCCGCGAAATATCTGCTCTTGAACATCATTGAGCTTTTCTGGGTTCAGAACTTTATCTACGATACCTAGAGCTTCGTCAATAGTCATTTTATTAATAGAGTTTTAAAGTCTTTTTCTAATCTTAACTTACTTTTTATTACTACGCTCACCTTTTCGGGTGAGTTTAACCCAGTTTATTTCTCCAAAACCTTGTGACTATTTACTACTTTTTCTCACTGCACAACCAAAAAAACAGAATTAGATTTAATACATCAGCCAAACGAGTTGGTCGAAATCAAATGAACACAGTTAACCAACCAACATTCCCTAACAATAACGCCAAAAGCATCTTTGAGAGCAAAACTTTCTGGGGTGCAGCATTAACAGCGTTAGCAGCGATCGCTCCTATTATAGGCGATGCAGTTAGCAAACACGAACTCTCGGTACAACACACCGTAAACATCGTGATTATTCTGGCTACGACTGGTGCAACTGTAGCCGGACGGGTTCAGGCAGAATCCCCTGTCTTTACCCCAGATGGTTTCCCAGGCCCGAACAAATCCGATTTTGAAACGAATGCTTCAAAAAATACTTGATAAAACTTGTTTTCTTGAGGCAGTAAGCACCGTACTTTTTACAACAAACACTTTTCTGGAGAAATTAATTATGATGCTCAAAAATGCTCCCGGCTCTTCAACTAGCATAGTTAGCCAACTCGACAAGCAAATTATCGCTCAGGTAAACCTCTTAATTCCGAACAACCCGCTTGTCAGTTTTACAGATCTAAATGTGGTAGCAGGTGGCAATGCGGTTTGGCCTTTGCTACAAAAAGATGCTAAAGCAGCACTGCAACGTGCTATTAACGAACGCGATCAAACGCTTGTTGTTAACTCAGCTTATCGCACAATTGCCCAGCAATTCTTTCTGTTCATTAACAAAGATCGGCTCGGCATTCCCAAGGTAGCCCCTGTAGGTAAAAGCAATCACCAAAGCGGTTTGGCATTGGATATTGAAGACCATGACGGTTGGAAACCTTACCTCAAAAAGTACGGTTGGCAATGGTTTGGCCCTAGTGACTCCGTACATTTCTCTTTCGGAGGAGAAGGTAATCCTAATGCTCAAAGTTACAAGATTGCCGCTATCAAAGCTTTCCAAAAACTCTGGAACTTAAACAATCCCGATCGCATTCTGACAGTGGACGGTGATGTTGGCCCTATGACTTTGGCACGACTGGGTGAGTCACCCATAGAAGGTTTTTCTAAGGGAGATAAATCTTCCGTCAATCCTCTCAGGAGGGTGCTGCGACTAACCGATCCCTTGATGCAAGGAGAAGACGTGCGCGAACTTCAGCAGGCATTAATTAAGATGAATTTCAATCTTAATGCCGATGGCTTCTTTGGTACGACTACTGATGCCGCAATCAAGAAGTTTCAACAAGACAAGGATTTGATTGCTGATGGTGTTGTGGGGCTAGTAACGCTTAAGAGGATGGGTTTGTTATAACCCAGTCGCACTGTTAGTTTAATCGATTGTCACAGTAGGTAAGTAAAAAATAATCATGAAAATTATTGTTTTACTTACCTACTTATCAAGCAAGTTTTTCACAATTAAACCGAGGAATTGAAAAATGGTATCCACAAAACTGCCTATTCTCCGTCGGGGAGATGGAATTGACTTTCCCGAATTGCAAGATGACGTCAAGCTGCTGCAAACAAAATTGGGTTTTTTCGGAGACAATATTGATGGAAAGTTCGGACTAGGGACAGAGAAATCGGTTAAGCATTTTCAGCAAGGTAAGGGTCTAGAGGTTGATGGGATTGTTGCTAAAAACACTTGGTCAGCAATTTTAGACGCACCTGTCGAAGTCTTCAATCCCAGAATTATTGGCATTGATGTTTCCATGCACAATAAAATTGTAGATTGGCAGGCTGTTAAGAAAGCGAATATCTCCTACGCTTTTGCCAAGGCAACTGAGGGTGGTGACTTCGTAGACCAAACTTTTGCGACCAATTGGTTACAAATGAAACAAGCTGGTATTATTCGCGGCGCATATCATTTTTTCCGCCCCTTGAAAACTGGCGAACAACAGGCAGATAACTTCCTGAAAACGCTTGGCAATCTGGAACTGAGTGACTTGTCTCCAGTAGTGGATTTGGAACAATTTCCCGAATCTGTGGCTAAGCAATGGAAAACTATCTCTTTCAACCAACGTATTGACAGGGTGCAAAAGTTCCTGCATAAGGTAGAACAGGTGACGGGACGCAAACCCATCATTTATACCAGTAACTCTTTTTGGCAGGAATTCATGAATAACTCTGAAGTTTTCACTGCGTACCGGCTTTGGATTGCACACTATACAGATAAGCCTCAGCCTCTTGTTCCGGCTAATAACTGGGGAGGAAAAGGTTGGACGTTATGGCAATATACAGAAACAGGTGTAGTAGCTGGAGTTACTGGCAAGTTCGATATAAACAGGTTCAATGGTTCGATTGACAAATTGATCTAAGACAGATAGCCTGACAGGGAATCAATTCCCTGTCTAATCGGCTGATCAACCCAATTAGGTACGTTGTTGCGCTTTAGCGCTCTTATCCCAGTTGTAATAAGTGCGCTAAAGCGCAACAACGTACCCTTATGCAAAAATACTTACAATGGGTGAATTACCATAGCTAAAATTTGGGTTACTTTTAAAAGTAGTGTCACCAATTCGATTATGAAATTAAAAACCTTTACAAACAAGTGCTTAATTCCTGCGATCGCCCTGACTTCGATCGCCACCGCGTTTTTCGCATTCACATCTCCAACTCTTGCCAATACAGTTTTAAGGAATGGACAATGGAGGATAAATATTGGCAATGAAGATTCTTGGAATGGTGTAAACGGAACGGGGAATTTAACTTATCGAGGCTGCGATACTAGAAATCGCTGTATCTCTTTAAGAAACGGTAAAGTCAGTTGCAGAGAGGGAGTTTGTACAAAGGCTTGGCGTAATGGAGAATATTTTTATGTTGTTAGTTCTCCTATGACTGAAAACGGTAACGCACCCTCAACATTAATAGTTAGGAGAGGTAATCAAGTTATCGTTCGTAGCACCGGATTGAGATAGAAAAAACAATCGAAAAGATTAGTTAAAATGATTTTAGGCTGGGTTTCGCAGACGTGACACCCAACCTATCGCAATTGGAGGATGAATAATACATTACGCGGTGGTAATTGAAAAATCAGAAGTAAATTTTTCGGCTTACGTTGTCAATGGCTTCGCTTACAACCCGCCGGGAATCAATTCCCCGTCTAATAGCGAAAGTCGGTTAAAACCGACTGAAAACCCCCAGAAACCCGGTTTCTTTCCACCTAGCCCGACAGGGAATCAATTCCCTGTCTCATAGCGAAAGTCGGTTTTAACCGACTGAAAACCCCCAGAAACCCGGTTTCTTCAAGAAACCGGGTTTCTTATCACTCAGTCCACTTCAGTGGACTTTCGCTATTAACCTGGGGTTTGAACCCCAGGCGGGCTGGTGGGCTGGTGGGCTGGCGGACTGGCGGGCTGGCGGACTGGCGGGCTGGTGATCTGACAGATATTGCTGGTGGGCGTTGCAATTGGCACAATATCTAAATTGAAAAAAAAACGAAATTTCAGCTATAGCCCTTATAAGGTAGATGAGGTATGACTGACAGCTTATATAACCACTAAATTAAGAGGGCTAAAGCCCAACTACGTACCTCACTTACTTGAGAACCGCTATAATCCAAAACAGCTTCAATTAAAATAACGAAACCAAGCAATCTGATAAATTTCCTGCAAAGCGCTTTCTATTTCAGCTTCCCTACTATTTTGCAACCGCATAGAAAAGGCATCCAGAATACTTTCTTTAGTATGATTTTTCACCGCAATAATAAAAGGAAAGGCAAATTTTTCTTGATATGCTTGATTAAGCGACTGAAATCTTTCATACTCTTCACTACTTAACCTATCCAATCCAGCACCAGCTTGTTCTTGCACGGAAGATTCGCTCATTTTTAGTTTACTTCCCAAATCTGGATGCGATCGAATTAATACCAGTTGTTCATCTAAACTTGCATCTCGCACCACTCCCACCATTGTTTGATGCAGCGATCCTAAATCTGCAAAAGGTCGTTTGTTATACGCTTTTTCAGCTACCCAAGGTGAATCCTCAAAAATTGCGCCCAAAGCTTCGACAAAATCTCGTTGACTCATTTGATTGAGTACGTCTATTTGGTACTTCATCGTTTTACTATATTTCCTGTAAAAGTTCTAATCTTCATCTGTGTTCATCTGTGGTTTAATCAAAAAACTTTGACTCAAAATGTCTACCAATCAACTACCGCGATAGGTACTATACGCCCAAGGAGATGTTAGCAATGGTACATGATAATGAGCGTGAATATCCGCAATGCCAAACCGAATGGGAATGCGATCGAGAAAGTGCGGTTGAGGAGTTTTAATTGACTGAGAACTAAAGTATTCGCCCACTGCAAATATTAACTCGTAAACTCCTACCTCTAACTCACCCTCAGCGAGTAACGGTGCATTGGTGCGTCCATCTTTATTAGTTCGCACTGTTTTTAACAGTTTTTTACCCTCATAGTGTGGAGTAAGCAACCACAGTTCTATCTCCATATTTGCTGCGGGACAACCCTGAGTTGTATCGAGTACATGAGTAGTGAGTTTACCGGCCATATTTGATTAATCTCTGCTTAATTTTAACTTGATCATTCCATAAGGCGGTCGCGGATCGCAATAAACTTTGATTTTTTCGTTTTCTTCTGAAACAAATGCTGTATCCCAAAGTCGATTTTGAGCTGTAAAGGAAACTTCTGCCATTTGGGGGAAGCGATTTAGCAGTCGAATGCCCATTTCGTGGATGAGATGTTGGATTGATTTGCTGACAAATTCATGGAAGACAACTTGGACGAGATCGCGTACTTGTTCGGGTGCGATGTATTGGGATAAGTCGGGTGCGATCGCATTTTCTACATCCCCATATTTCCAGTTGGCATCCAGATAGATGAACAAAGGCCGATCGCTTTTTTCTGGCAATGTGGTATATCCATCGCGATCGAAGCTGGCAAATGAACTTCCGGTAATCTTAATTAACTGAAATCCAACGCGACCGCATTCGTGAGATATAATCTTGATATCTTCTCCATCGCGATCGAAATCTAAAGTTGCGATCGCATAATCATTATGTGACCTACTAAACAACACGCCGCTATCTACAAAAGTACCATTTTGAGGAACAGACGCCGCATTAAAAGGTTGTTCTTTTCCCGTTATCCGCAGGGATGACATCTGGGGATAAGTTGCCAAAAACTGTTTGCCGAGGAAATCGAGAAAACCTTCTAGAGTGGAACCACCAAATGCGATCGCTTGTTTCAAAACAAAGTTTTTCATCGTATCGGTAGCGACCACATTTCTGTTATCGCCCTCAGTATAAGCTGGCAAAAAATTATCGCCAAGCACCTCCACACCAACATCCACAGCAAACAGTATATTTTCTTTCTCAGAAAACGCCGACTCAGGAATTGCTGTTAACCCCGACATCGGTTTGGCATAGGTGCGATAAAGCGTAACTTGTTCTTTGCCGTAGCTAATTTCTGCGCCCACTATATACTCCTCTGCAAATTTCCTTTAGGATAAAAAACCAGCATCTTGAAATTTTCACCAGATAACTGTAACAAAAACTACGAAAAGAGGAAGTGACGATGACTACAGTTTACCCCCGCGATCTGGTCGGTTACGGTGCCAATCCACCCCATCCAAAATGGCCGGGAGATGCCCGCATTGCTTTACAAATCGTGATGAATTACGAAGAAGGTTCCGAATATTCTATCCCCGATGGCGATAACCATTCGGAAACTTATTTGTGGGAAGTTCCCGGTGCATCGATCGGGCCAGGAAATCGGGATTTAATCGTCGAATCAGTTTATGAATATGGCAGTCGCGCGGGGTTTTGGCGGCTGATGCGTTTGTTTGCCGATCGCGACATCAGAATTACCGTTTTTGGTGCTGCGCTGGCCTTAGAGCGCAATCCAGAAGCGGCACGTGCGATCGTTGAGGCTGGATACGATGTCTGCTGCCACGGTTGGCGCTGGATTGGGCATCACCTGTTGAGTGAAGAGGAGGAACGCGAACATATTCAGCGTGCCATTAAATCCCTGGAAAAAACCACTGGTAGCCGTCCGTTGGGTTGGTATTGTCGCTATGCACCGAGTTTAAATACACGGCGTTTAATAGTAGAAGAAGGCGGATTTTTATACGATTCCGATGCCTATAATGATGACTTGCCCTATTGGGTGAAAGTCGAAGATAAACCCCATCTTGTGATTCCATACACTCTCGATAATAATGATATGAAATTTTCGGTGGCGCCTGGATTTAACAGCGGCGATGACTTCTTTACTTATCTCAAAGATGCCTTTGATGTTCTCTACGAAGAAGGTGAAATAGCGCCGAAAATGATGTCAGTTGGATTGCATACCCGACTGGCGGGACGACCGGGAAGAACACCAGCATTGGCGCGATTTTTAGACTATGTACAAAAACACGATAAAGTTTGGATTTGTCGCAGGATTGATATTGCCGAACATTGGATTAAACAACATCCATACCAACCATAAAAATTATGCCTAGCGGTCAGTGTGTCAATCAAAAATTCTATCCATTCATCTGTGTTCATCTGTGGTTAAAAATATCCAAAAAAACCTTTTCAGCTAAGTGCTAAACATTGCCATATCTCTCAACTATTTTGAATAGTTGCCAGAGGCGTGTAGGTGCAGCCGCTTCCTCTTGGTTTGGCCCGATCGCAAAACTCTGTTGTTCGTACTCAGTCGCTTTGGCATATTCGCCCAGATAACGGTAAGCTGTTACCAAATTGTTCAAACAAAGTGCCTCCCCTCGGCGGTTTTTAAGTTTTTGTTGGATGGCCAAACTTTGCTGATGGTAATCAATTGCTTTTGTATAGTTACCCAGAGAATAGTAAACAGTTCCTAAATTTCCCAAAGCATCCGCCTCCTCTTGGCGATCTTTTATCTCGCGTGCGATCGCTAAATCTTGCTCAAGGTATTCGATCGCTTTGTCCTCATCATCCAAAAGAAAATAAGCATATCCAATATTTCCCAAACTCCGTCCCTCACCTCGGCGGTCTTTAATTTCCTGGTAGATAGTCAGTGCTTTTTGCCAAGACTCCAAAGCCGCATCAAATTGACGGTTTTTCTGTACTTGTTCAAACCCTTGCTGTTGCAATCGGTCTGCTTCTGCTTGGCGATCGACTAAAGTTTCAGCCTGTACCGGGATTGTAAACAATGAGGCTGAAAAGGTGGGCGGGAAAGGCGTTTGCACAGAAAATAAAAGAGCGATGAAGGCTATGATTTTAGTTGGCGATCGCATGATTATTGGCATAGACTAGATGTACGCAGATAATGTCCGCTCTAACCACAATTAAGTTCCCATCGGTAAGCAACTACTGTTTTGATTTTTTATAAGCTGCCCAACCACCAAAATGAGAAATATCAGGCCACTGATATTGTTCCACTAACTCCTGCGGGTAAAGCATGGCGGTAACTTCTTCGCCGTCTTCTAAAACTATTTTTCCTGCATACAAATTGGGAGGTTCCGTAGAAAGTAAGTAATCGTATTGTTCCCCCGTCAACTCGTATACCTCACCCAGAATAGCAATACCTCCTTCTTCAACTTCATAGACAGCGGGATGCCAATCGTTTTCTACAGCGTGTATTCGGTATTTGGGACGGGTAACGGCCTCCTTGATAAACTTTGCCGATTGGAGATTTTGATGATCCGGTTGACCGCGTAGGGCAGATCCACAAATGAAGAAGCGTTTCGATTCCATTTTACTTTCAGGTGTTTATTCAATCTATTTAAAGATTATAATAAATTAACTTCGAGGTTTACCTATGACGATAAAATCAGTCCTCTTAGTAAATAGCGATCGCCTCAACCATAGCATCGATCGCTTAGCGGAAATCGGCGAACGACCCAATGGCGGCGTGCGACGCATTGCTTACAGTACCGAAGATTTGCAAGCTCGTCAATTAATTAAAATATGGATGACCCAAGCTGGTATGACGGTGCGAATTGATACTGCGGGTAACATGATTGCCACTTATCCCGGACAAATACAGAAAGCAGCAGCTTTGGCAACTGGTTCGCACATTGACACCGTTCCATTAGGGGGACGCTATGATGGCACGCTTGGCGTTTTAGCAGGAATTGAAGTTGTACGAGTTCTGCAAGAAAATAACATCAAATTAATCCATCCTCTAGAAGTAATTGTATTTACAGACGAAGAAAGTAGTATGATTGGCTCCAAGGCAATGTCTGGTAATACTATCAAAGATACAGAATATTATCATCGTGACGATCGCACCTCAATTAAAACTTGTTTAGAACGGATTGGTGGCAACTGGAATCAGCTTAGCACAGCTCGCCGCAGTCAATCTGA
Source organism: Argonema galeatum A003/A1 (assembly GCF_023333595.1). Classification (GTDB taxonomy): domain Bacteria; phylum Cyanobacteriota; class Cyanobacteriia; order Cyanobacteriales; family Aerosakkonemataceae; genus Argonema; species Argonema galeatum. The sequence continues at coordinate 434,653 of NZ_JAIQZM010000001.1, read as the reverse complement.
AATAGCTGCATATATAGAGTTGCACGTCGAACAAGGAGGAGTGCTAGAAAATGTTGATAAACAAATAGGTGTAGTGCAGGGAATTGTCGGTCAACATCGCTATGCCATCTCCGTTACAGGCAGCCCCAATCATGCCGGAACAACACCCATGCACATGAGACGAGATGCACTCGTCGCTGCCGCTCAAGTTGTTTTAGCTGTGAATAATTTGGGTAATAAAAATTCTGGTTCTCAGGTAGCAACAGTTGGTTCTTTTAATGTCTGGCCTAATGCTGCCAATATTGTACCGGGCAAAGTTGAGATGAGCTTAGATATCCGCGATATTTATCAATCTCATATAGATGAATTAGTAGGGCAATTGAAACAAGAATTATCGGTAATTGCTGACAGTAGTAAAACCCAAATTGCGATTGAACGGACTTTGCGCGTAGAACCAACTTTGGCAAAGCCGCAGATAAAAGATGCGATCGCCAGTGCTTGTCAGCAGTTACAATTAAGTTATTACCATCTGCCCAGTCGGGCTGGTCACGATGCACAAGAAATTGGTCGCTTCACTGACATGGGCATGATTTTCGTGCCAAGTGTTGCGGGAATCAGTCACTCCGAATTAGAATATACTTCACCAGAACAATGCAGCCAAGGAGCTAATGTCTTGCTACAAACTTTGTTACAGTTAGACAAAATGTATCCTGTTTAACTTACTTAACTTGTCGGGTAAATTAAAATTAACTAAAACTGGGTAAATTAATGGATTTGCCTAATATCGAAACCTACTTACGTCCAACAAATTTACAAGCGATCGAAACCTGGTCACCGGGATGGGCTTGGCTGGCTGGCGGCACATGGCTTTTTTCTGAACCCCAACCCCATCTTAAAGTGTTAGTAGACTTAGAGAAATTGGATTGGTCAGAAATTGAAGTTACGCCAGAGGGATTGGCAATTGGTGCCACGTGCAAAATGGAGAAATTATTAACCTTTTCTTACCCCGAAAGTTGGACGTCGGTAAAAGCACTTCAAAGCGCAGTTCATCATCTAGCATCCTTTAAAGTAACCAACATAGCTACTGTCGGAGGCAATATTTGTCTGGCTTTACCTATCAGTAATTTTGCCCCGGTAATGGTAGCGCTGGGTGCAAATTACGAAATACTCAACCAGAGTAGTTCAAGTTATCAAGTTTCAGCTTTAGAATTCCAAACTGGGGCGCAAAAAACTATCCTCCAACCGGGAGAAGTTTTGCGAAAAATCTCGATTCCTTTGCCTAACTTGGAATGGGTTGTTAACTTTAAACGCATCGCTATTACCACATCCGGTTATGCGGCGTCAATTGTCGTGACAGCTTACCATCCTCAATCATCACAAGTGCGGTTTGGATTGGGTGCTTGCTTTCCCGCACCGCGCTTGATAGAGTTTTCTAATATTCCTACATCAGCAGAACTTTCAGAAGCTTTGTTATCTCAAATTCCCATTTCGGAATTTATAGGTGATGACAAGGCAAGTGCAGTATATCGCAGACAAGTTACGCAAATTTTAATGCAGCGATCGCTAGAAGAAATATTATGTCAGAATCCATAATCTTCCAAGTTAACGGACAAACTTACACCGAATCTATCTCACCGGGAACTAGCCTATTGAGTTTATTACGCCATCTCGGTTGGTATGGAGTGCATCGCGTTTGCGAATCTGGAGATTGCGGCAGTTGTACCATTTTGGTAGATGAAAAACCAATTCATAGTTGCATTTATCCAGCTATAAGAATTGAGGATAAATCAGTCACCACAATTGAAGGATTAGCAACTGATGGAAAGTTGTCACCGATGCAAGAAGCTTTTATAGAAAAGCAGGGTTTTCAGTGCGGTTTTTGTACTCCTGGCGTAATTATGACTGCAACAAAGCTGAATTGTGAATCGGAAGCAGAAATTCGTTCAGCTTTGAAAGGAAATTTATGTCGCTGCACTGGTTATCAAGCAATTATTGATAGTATTCTCAGTTGTCAATCCTTAGTTTCTTGCGGTACTGCTCATCTGGAAACCAAGGCAGAGCCTTGCGAAATTCGTTCCCAGGTTCAACCTGGGAACGAGGCTAAAACTGAAGCATACTCAATCCAAAATCCAAAATCTAAAATCCAAAATTCGGTGGGAGAAAGTATTCCCAAACAAGATGGAGTAGAAATTGTCACGGGTAAACCAGTTTATACTGCAGATTACACCCCACCAGATTTATTACATTTAAAGGTATTGCGTTCTCCTTATCCTCACGCACGCATTCGCCAAATTCGCACCGACAAAGCCAAAGCAATCCCAGGAGTTCATGCTGTTTTCACCCACGAAGATGTGCCGAGAATTCCCTACACGACAGCGGGACACGCCGAACCGCAACCAGATCCTCTAGATCATTACTTATTAGATAATAAAGTAAGATTTGTAGGCGATCGCATTGCTGCTGTCGTCGCTGAAACTGTCGCAATTGCCGAACAAGCTTGTCATTTAATTGAAATGGATTATGAGATTTTACCACATATCATCGACCCAGAGCAAGCGATGAATCGACCGGATGTGGTAATTCACGATGAGCCTGAATCGTATCAAATACCAGAACGCGATCGCAACATCGCCGGAAAAGTTATCTTAGAAAAAGGCAACATCGAACAAGGATTTGCAGAAGCAGATTTAATTATCGAAAATACCTATAATTTACCAGCAGTTCAGCACGTACACTTAGAACCACATATCAGCACCAGTTGGCTAGACCAAGACGGAACCCTGGTAATTCGTTCCAGCACACAAGTACCGTTCCACTGTCAAACATTACTTTCTAAAATCTTCAATCTTCCAAAAGACAAAATCAGAGTATTCAAAGCGAAAATAGGCGGCGGATTTGGAAACAAACAAGAGATTCTTACAGAAGACCTTTGCGCCTTGGCAACCCTAAAAACAGGTCGTCCCGTGCAATGGGAATTCACCCGCACAGAAGAATTCACCGCCACGAATAGCCGCCATGCGATGAAAATTAAACTCAAAACCGGAGTTAAGAAAGATGGTACTATTGTAGCTCAAGATATGGCAGCAATTTCCAATACTGGCGCTTACGGAAATCACGCTACAACAGTGGTTTATCTCACGGGTTGTTTCCCTCTCGGTTTGTATCGTTGCGCCAATCAAAGATTTATCGGTAATGCAGTTTATACTAACACCATGCCAGCGGGAGCTTTTCGCGGATATGGTACAACTCAAGGCAGCTTTGCTGTAGAATCTCAATTAGATGAAATTGCCCACAGACTAAATATAGACCCGCTGGAATTGCGATTAAAAAATATTATTAGTGCAGATGATGTCCTGACATTAGGAAGTACAGGCGATGACCATTTTCACGTAATTGGCAGTTATGCAATTTCTGAATGTTTTGAGAAAGTTAGTCAAGCACTTGGCTATATTCCGGGTATGCAACCAATAGCAAACGGTCATCTGCGACGCGGGTTTGGATTTGCCGTTGCCATGCAAGCAAGCGGTTTAGCCAAAATCCATGCTGCTGGCGTTAAATTAGCTTTAAAAGCAGATGGTAAATATGAACTAAGAACCGGATCGATCGATGTTGGTACTGGTTCCGATACCACACTCAGACAAATTGCGGCTCAAGTGCTTGGCGTTTCTGTTGCTGATATTGAACTGATTGCGGGTGATACCAAAAACACACCTTATGATGCTGGTTCTTACGCTTCCGCAACTACTTACATTTCCGGTCAAGCCGTGAATTTAACCGCGCATAAATTGCGAGATAAGATACTGGAATTAGCGGCTAAAATATTGCGATCGCAAGAATTAGTTTTAGCCGATAAAAAGGTAAAATCGCCAACCGCAGAAATATCTCTTTTAGAAATAGCTCAACAAGCCGAAACATTAGAAGCAGAATTAGAATATGCCGCTGATAAATGTTCGATGACTTTTGCAGTGCAGGGAGTTGAAGTAGAAGTCGATACCGAAACAGGACATATTAAAGTTTTGCGTTCCATCCAAGCAATTGATATCGGCAAAGCAATTAATCCCAGAATTTGTGATGGTCAAGCAATTGGCGGAATGGTGATGGGATTGGGTTATGCTTTATCCGAAGAACTGCGAATAGATGAACAAGGAAAAATACTTAATCCAAGACTGCGTACTTATCAACTTCCCACCGCTTTAGACGTGCCGCCGATGCAAGTTTTTTTAGTAGAAAAAGCCGACCCCTATGGGCCTTTTGGTGCGAAAGGAATTGGGGAGATTTGTACTAATTGTACTGCACCTGCGATCGCAAATGCGGTAGCTCATGCTACTGGTATCAGATTAACTCAATTACCGATGACACCGGAAAGAGTATGGCAGCATCTAGAACACCAATCGAGTCATCCTAATTGTGGGTAGGGGCGAAGAAGCGATCGCACTTTTCTATCCATTAGCAAAAATGCGATCGCACTGACTGACATCTAAGCTGCAAAATATCTCAATTTGTCTGAGTTTTGACGGAACGATGACTGACTTGCGTTGTTGTAGGGGCTCCGCATTCGGGCCACAATCTCTCACTCAAACCCTAGATTTTCTGCCCTCATGCTTCGCCCTCCCCCGATCCGTTTTAGCGCTAAAGCGCAACTACGTACCTCAAGAGCGCTTTAGCGCAACTACGTACCTGAATTTCGGTATGATATGAGGAATTTTCGCTGATTTTTTATGGCCCGATCGCTCAAAGTTGCCCCAGAGTATATCTTTAAAGTAAAAGAGGCTGTCCAGCGTAACAGCTTTCCCAGCCAAAATGCTTTGGCGACTGAGTTAGGACTCTCTATAGATACCATTAGAAAATTTCTCAATGCCAAACCCGTTGATTATCGTAATTTGGTCGAAATTAGCGAAAAGCTGGGCTTAGACTGGCAGCAAATTGCCTCTAAAGAAGAAATCAAACCTCTACCACCCTCGCCTTTTCTCACTGGCTCCAGCATCACCCAACCGCGCTACTTTTTCGGGCGACAGCGAGAACTCAAACGCATATTCGACAATATTGCGAGAGCGATGATAGAATCAGCCAAACGTCAAAGTGCTATCACTCTTCCACCCCTCACCCGCAAAACCTTAGCCGTTGACCCTTTCACCAGCTTTGATGAATGGCTGGATAAAGTAGAACAAACCCTAGACCAAAATATCGCCCTGCTTTCCTTGGATGAGTTCGAGGCGCTAGACGACGCTATCAGTAAAGGACGCTTTGAGGAACAAGAGGTTTTGGGAATGCTGCGTCACCTCATCCAACATCGTCCCCGCTTCAAACTGCTGCTAGCTGGTAGCCATACTATCGAAGAGTTTCAGCGTTGGGCTAGCTACTTAATCAACGTGCAAGTCTTGCATATCAGCTATCTGAAAGAACCGGAAGCGCGTCAGCTAATTGAGCGACCCGTAAAAGATTTTACCCTGCGCTACGAACCTAATGCGGTTGAGCGAGTCCTGCAACTCACGCGCTGTCACCCGTTTCTAGTACAACTGCTGTGCGCTGAAATTATCTACCTGAAAAACGAGCAAGACCCCTCCGTGCGTCGCTTGGCAACTTTAGCGGACGTGGAAGCAGCAGTTCCAGCAGCTTTAAGCAGTGGCAGTTTCTTTTTTGCCGATATTCAAATTAACCAAGTAGGGGCGGGTTTAGCAGATAACCCATTGTCTCAAATAAACAATCTCTCCACAAAACCCGCCCCTACATCTGGTTTAGCAGATAACCCATTGTCTCAAATAAACAATCTCTCCACAAAACCCGCCCCTACATCTGGTTTAGCAGATAACCCATTGTCTCAAATAAACAATCTCTCTCCAAAACCCGCCCCTACAGATGGTTTAGCTATCTTGCGTTTCATCGCCGCACAGGGGGAAGGTGTTACAGTCAGCCGAGAAGTTTTATCCCGACAGTTTTACGATAATTTAGATAGTATGATTGAATTGTTATTACGACGCGAATTAATTGAGGAAATTGGCGAAGGATATCGCTTTCAAGTTGAGTTAATTCGATGTTGGTTTGCAGGGAAACAATAGTGTACCATTTGCCAACAGCCCGCCTGGGGTGTAGCATTTGCCAACAGCCCGCCTGGGGTTCAAACCCCAGGCTAATAGCGAAAGTCCACTTTATTGGACTGAAAACAAAACTTTTCTTCAGTCGGATTGATCTGACTTTCGCTATTAGCTGGGGAATTGATTCCCCAGCGGGTCATGTAACAGGGGAGTTTCGTTCTTTTAATGAGTTTGCAGAAGAACAACTCCGTAAATATAACCTGCCTATCGATTTATGAAATATCGTATTAAAATTTCTTGTCCCCCCCAGATTTGGGGGGTTAGGGGGGCAATTGCGTAACTGAGAATAACAAATGCGAGACTTCTACCAAGAACTAGCTGAAGCTATCCAACAAACCTCCATCGTTCTCGCTACTGTCACCAGCATCAAAGGTTCTGTTCCCAGAGAAGTTGGCGCAAAAATGATTGTTTGCTCCGATAATTCTATCATCGGCACTATTGGCGGTGGCGCTGGCGAAGCGAAAGTTATCCGAAAAGCGCTGGAAGTCCTGGAAACTGGCGAAAAACAATTTGTGGAAATCGATTTATCGGGCGCACCGCATCGCGAAACGCAGGGTGTTTGCGGCGGTACTATGCAAGTTTGGCTGGAACGTTGGACAACAGCTAATCTGTCGTTGGTAGATCGAATTATTGATATCTTATCTGCGGGTAATTCTACTATATTGGTGACGCCGTTTGATCAAGAATTGCCACCATATTTGGAAATTAACATTAATGAAAATGAAAGGGCTACTAACCTGCATCAGGACAGACCTAACCCCCCCGACCCCCCTTCCCTGCAAGGGAAGGGGGGAGTATTACTCCCCTCTCCTTGCAGGAGAGGGGTTGGGGGAGAGGTCAAATCATCTTTTCGAGAAGTTTTATTGCCGCCACCAACATTATTAATCATCGGCGCGGGTCACGTTGCTGTACCTTTAGCGCAAATTGCCCATACGATCGGATTTAATATTATTATACAGGACGATCGCGCTGAATTTGCCACCAAAGAACGCTTTCCCCAAGCATCTGCTATTTTACCATTTCCGATTACCGATTACCAATTACCAACCGAAAATCTTTATGTGGCGCTGGTGACGCGAGGAATGCAACACGACTTAGCAGCATTGCGAATTTTATTGAAATTAAAGGTAAAATATATCGGTGCGATCGGATCTTTAAAGCGCATCCGTTTAGTACAACAAGAATTACAACAAGAAGGATATCCCGAAAGTGCATTAAAATCAATTTATGCCCCCATCGGTTTAGATATCGGTGCTTTAACTCCAGAAGAAATTGCTGTAAGTATTTGTGCCGAATTAATCAAAGTTCGTCGCGGTGGAAATGGCCGATCTTTATCAGAGCAAATACGCTTTATTAATTAACTACATTTAATTTTAATGAATACAGATTTTCATTCTCCCCCGCTCTACTTCGCCATCATTCTATCAGCAGGCGCTTCCCGCCGCATGGGGACTTGCAAAGCCTCCCTGCCTTGGCAAAAAGGAAAAACTCTACTATCCTATCAAGTAGAGCAATTTCTGCTGGCTGGCATCACACCTGTGGTAGTGCTTGGGCCTCACAATTGCGATCGCAAAAAAGATTGTCCCCCCGACACCCGTTTCGTCATCAATCCCGACCCCAGCCAAGGCAAAACCAGTTCTATCTTGACAGGACTCCAATCCATCCCCAAAAATTGTCAAGTCTTGGCTATCTCAGCAGTTGACCAACCCAGACCAACTGAAATTTACCAAACATTACTGCAAGCACAAATACGCAATGACTCAATGATTACTGCACCAACTTACAAAGGTAAGTTGGGACATCCTTTATTTTTCTCCAGCAAAGCATTGCTTCACTTAGAAAAGATTCGCGAAGAAACATTTGGATTGCGCCAAGTTGTCCAAGAGTTTTACGGAGGAATTAATAAAGTAGAATTTGATAATCAGGTTGTTCTCACGGATATCAACACACCTGAAAACTACAGCAAAGTGCTGAGTGCTGAGTAAAAACACAGTCGCTTCCTTGGTTTGATAGGGGTGCGGTCATAAGTAGTTGGTTGTCCTCCTTGTCCCCCTTGTCCTCCTTGTCCCCCTTGTCCTCCTTGTCCCCCTCGTCCTCCTTGTCCTCCTTGTCCCCCTCGTCCTCCTTGTCCTCCTTGTCCTCCTTGTCCTCCTTGTCCTCCTTGTCCCTATCACCAACTGTTTTTGACCACACCCGTTTGATAGTTCTATGTGTTCGTAGGGGCGGGTTTGGCAGATAATTTGTCGCTAACCGACAAGAATCAGGGCAAAACCCGCCCCTACAATTTACCTGTACCTCACCCACTCCCAAGCTGCTGTAGTTCCTAAACGAAAGTAAAAGAACTACTTCCAAGACTCAAATCCGTAACCCCTTGCACAATACCAACCAGCTCATTCTGAGCTGACACCTGGAAAATGGCTGTTCCTGTCGGTAAACTGCCTTTAGAGATAGCCAGCACGTAGTTATTTGCCGAACCGCGCAGCTGGATTACATCCTCACCAGCTTTGAAGTCAGTAATTAGGGCGTAATCATTTAGACCAGCATCGGCATCATTGCCGTCGTTGTAGTAAAAGACATTGGTGTTCGCCAGTATAAATCTATCAGATCCCTCTCCGCCAATGAGGGTATCTACCTCGCCTAGCCCAGGACTGGCAGCGCTAGCGTCAACGCCACTAAGGGTATCGTTTCCCTTGTCGCCACTGAGGAAATCGCTGCCAGTGCTACCGATAAGCAGGTCGTTATCCTGGCCGCCGTAAATAATATCGTTGCCTACATTCCCATCTATGGTGTCGCTGCCTTGATTGCCGTTGAAGATGTCGTCGCCCTTACCGCCAGCGAGACTGTCATCCCCCAAGTTACCAAAGAGGACATCAGCATCTTCATTGCCGAAGAGGAAATCGTTATCTTGACCGCCGTAGAGGCTATCCTTGCCTAAACCCCCATTTATGGTGTCGCTGCCTTGGTTGCCGTTGAACAAATCGTCGCCGTTACTGCCAAGGAGACTGTCATTCGCCTGCTTGCCAAATAAGGTGTCATCTCCCATTCCACCTGTGAGATTATCGCTGCCCTCAGTTCCTTGAATGACGGTGCCGGAAGTGGCAGCGACTTGGCCGCGAATTTCACCTTTGGGAAAGGCATTGGTGTGGATATTCAGGTACAGAACAGTATCTGCACCGGGGTTAGTGGCTTTCAAAGGTGCCACGAAAGTACTTAATGGCTGATTGGCAATATCCGTTTGTTCCCAGATGCCCGTGACGGTTGCTGAACCATCTGGGTTAATTGCGATCGCGCGGTCATCTGTATCTTGAGCGGGATTAATCATACCGAAGACAACGGGGCCATCGGTGCCACGCGGCGCACTATGGAAATGCAAACTCGTGACATCATCCTTGGTGTCAGGAGTCTGAGGCGCTAAGCCCAACACAGGCCCAAAGTCCAAACCTTTAACCGTTATGCTGTAGGTCAAGGCATCTCCGGTGTCGTTCAGCTCCAAACCGGCAAAAGCGATCGCTTTTGACCCGGTGGGGATGGGCTCTTGATCGCCGGTCATTGATGTTTTGAATATGTTGGCCATATCAATAATTTTCCTTTTCCTTGTCTAATGTTGACCCTGGGCTACGTCAGCTTACGGACAGGTTTCCATGCCCCGCAGTGCAAACAGGTAAATGTGAGCGCAATATCGCTTCACAAGTTAGCTTGGTTTTATTTTGCTACCGTATGCTTTCTAGTAATACATTATCCGCTAAATAGCGTTTTTATGGCGATCTAGCTGCGTTTTTTATCCAAGCTAATGTTAAAATTTATTGTGTTCTATTATACAGTCCTAACCAGAGTGCGATCGCTAATTTTGGAGGGTTTTTAAACCCTGATTAAACCGCATAAAAATGCCAAATCGGACTTTGATCGGTTACCGGCGGTAATTTCTAAAGCTTTTTTCAGACAGTTAAAGTTATTCATGGAAGTCGTTTAATTGGGATACTTCCATATAAACGTCGCGCTGACTCACATCTAGGCTATAAAATATCTCAAACTACCTGACATTTGACCGACTTGTGTTGTTGATTTCCGGGCGGGTGTGGACGACAGCGTTAATTTGCCAACAGCATCATTGATTTCCGGGCGGGCTATGGGAAAGTATCGACTTTTCCAATAAACATTTGCGATCGCACTTTTCTATCGATTAGCAAAAATGCGATCGGGCCTCATTTCACATCCCATTATTTCCCATCATTTCCATCATCAAACAGACATATTATAATAACTACGGCAATCGCAATTCCTAAAGGGCAAAAATTTGTTTAGTTTTTAGGGTAATTCAGTAATGTAAACTACATCAATAAGTTTTTTTCTATGAGAAAGATTGTAACCAACTAGGATATTCCCCACTAAAAATGCTTCTAGTCTGTCTCGCTCGTTGGTGTTAAAATATTCTCTTTCAACAGCTAGTCTATCTAATTCATCATAGATTTGCTGTGCAATTTCGCTGTTTTCTTGCTCCAACTTTCGGAGTCGGGGCGCTACTGTATAGTATTCAAAGGAAACTTGATAGGGCACTTACTTTACTACCTGATGTTTAACAATACATACCAAAACACCCAACGATGCTGTTAAAGTGGCTGATCGAAGGGTGTATTTAGATTATACGGCAATGCAGGTAAAGTAGAGAGGTAATTAGGAAGATTGCTTTTCACTCTTGAATTCTGACATTGAGATTGAGTTACCCTCTGCGACTGATTCTAGCCCTCTGCGGATACCTTCTTGATGTTCTGCGGGAAGCTCGTTAAATTTGATGTATTGCAGAGAGTTTGTGGGTGTGTTTATTTGGTGACAAGCTATTTGGTAATCGGGATTGAGTTGATCGAGTACTGTTTTTGCGCTTTCTGAACTCGCTTGCTTTTGAGCTTGTTTGCTCGACTGATTTAGGGCTGTGTGTTTCATTTAGTTATTCTCTGAATTTATGATAAATTAATTATTGTGAAGATAGACTGGGAAATCAGTATCGATGACCTCCCCCTTATCATTCATTGTGATGTAGTAGTCGCAAGCTGAGGATTTAGTTTTGGTGGTTAGGTCAGTAAAGTTAAAGTCGCGTTCCGCAAAACTACCACACTTGGGGCAGCGAACTTCCAAAAACTTACAATTTCTTGCCATAAGCTCTGCCGATGCTATAATCTACGATCAAGGATAAGGCTGAGCAGGCTTCCCTGCTCAACCATTAACCCTGACCAAGGAATCGTCACTAGGTAGTGCCGAATTTCACCGAACACGCCTAACTCCCATCATGCTTGGTCAGTCTTGCACACTGGCCAGTTATGGAGGTAATGTGAAGAAGATTCCCACCGATCCATGTGCCAAATTTTTCTGGTTCGTTGTTGGTCACTATAAAGTGCTTTCCTTGAGCTTGCTTTTGGGCTTGCTTTTGGAACTCTTTTTCGGATACCTTCGCTCTCACAACATTGACGCTGTTGAAAAGAGCTACGTAATTCCGACCATAGGAGGTTATCTTTCGGTTTACCTAGCATTTTATGTAGGCTTGTCGAAGAGATAGTAGTTTTGTAGTTTACGCTGGTGGGAGTTCGCGGCTCTTGCCAGCTTTTTTCTACAAGATCACATTATCAGTGTAAGCCGAGTCTGACTAACTTATTGACTGAGAAAAGATGCTAATGACTAACTTATTGACTATTAATGACTGACTTGTGACTGACTTTGACTGTAAAAAAGTGATATGATGCGAGCAGACAGTTCAAAGTTAAGCTATGTCGCGTTCAATCAGAGTCGCTCCACAGTATATTCCTCAAGTTAAGCTGGCTCTCAAGCGTAACGGGTTTCCCAGCCAGAATGCCTTCGCTACCGAGATGGGATTATCGAGAGACACCATTCGTAAATTTCTCAATGCCATAGGCATTGACTATCTGAACTTTGTCGAAATTTGTGAAAAATTGGGGCTGAACTGGCACGATATTGTCTACAAAGAAGATGATGCACCTGAAGAAACACCATCGCAGTCGCCTAAAGACATTGATATTGATCCCCTAGTCCAAAATGTACGGGAAAAGGTCAAACCGTTTATCCAAGTAGAATGCAGCACGATGCGGGTACTGTCTATGACCTGTCCAATTAATGTAAATGACATTTATACTCACGTCAATATTTTGGAGAAACCGACTGCAAACTTGCGCTTAGAAATTGATGACCTGCTGCAAGGTTTTAACGATCCAAATCAGTTTAACGGCTATGGACTAAGCGGAATTTCTGGAGGAAGAATGTCAGGAGTGGAAGCGGTTGATAAATATTCTAAGCTAATGGTAATCGGTAAGCCAGGAGCAGGTAAAACAACTTTTTTGAAATTTTTAGCCCTTCAGTGTATTGAGGGTAAGTTACAGAGCGATATTGTGCCTATTTTTATTACCCTTAAGGATTTTCCCGAACATGGGAAAAAGCAAACTTTATTAGAATATATTATCGAACAACTTTCTCCTTACGAAATTGTAGCTGAGGAAATTGAGCAGCTATTGAAGCAAGGCAGAACAATGGTTTTACTTGATGGACTAGATGAAGTCAAAGAAAAAAACAGCAACTATGTTTTAGATCAAATAAAGTATTTTTCCAAGCGCTATTACCGTAATCGGTTTGTAATGACTTGTCGGATTGCTGCACAAAAATATACATTTGCAGAATTTACAGAAGTTGAACTTGCCGACTTCGATAGTAAACAAATAGACACCTTTGCGGAAAATTGGTTTGAGTGTAGTAAAGAGGAAAAAAAGGAAGAAAAAGCTAAAAAATTCAGGCGAAATTTGAACAATCAACCACGCATTAAAGAACTGGCAACGAATCCTCTGTTACTAACATTATTATGCTTGGTGTTTGACGACAAAGGTGAATTTGTTTCAAGAAATCGCTATGATGTTTATAAGGAAGCTATAGATACTCTACTTGGGAAATGGGATGCAAGCCGCGCTATTGAGCGAGAGAATGTTTACAAAAATCTATCACTAGGAGACAAGAGAGATTTGCTCAGTTACATTGCTCTTAAGACTTTCGAGAATGGAGATTATTTCTTGTTGAAGACAGATTTAGTGAATCTTATTACTGATTACATTCGTAATTTTCCTGATGCCAAAACTAATCTTGAAGAATTGGAATCAGATAGTGAAGCAGTGCTGAAATCTATCGAAGCTCAGCATGGACTACTGGTAGAGCGAGCAAGAGGTATTTATTCATTCTCCCATCTCACATTTTTGGAGTATTTCACAGCCAGAAGAATTGCCACTCGCCCCGATCCAGAAGTATCTAAAATTGCTTTCTCTAATCTAGTCAAGAATATAACTGATAAACGCTGGCAGGAAGTATTCTTGTTGGCAGTTGTGCCACTGCGTCCAGCAGATTATCTCTTAAAGTTAATGAAACAGCAGGTTGATAGTCTGGTTGCTGGAGATGAGAAGTTACAGAAATTTCTCAACTGGGTAAACGAGCAATCTCTTGAAATTCAAAAATCTCTTCCAGACAAAGTTTCCTACAAGCCCGCTGCTATCCGCTCTTTTTACCTTGATAGTGACATTAAGATCGATCCTCAGCGCACACTTGGCTTTCTGATTGACTTTTATTGTCTCTGTATATTTACTTGTGCTAGTTTCTTATGCAGAACTGTAAACCTTTCCTTTAAGGAAGCTCTTAATATTGTTCGTGAATTGAAACCTTACTTTACCCGTTACCGCGCTCTTGATGCTGCAACTGTGACGGTGTTTGTGCGTGCTTTTGCTATCGATAAGGCTCTTGAAATTGACCTCGACATCGATCCTGAACTAAGGAGACGATTAGAAGAACTGAAAGCGCAAGTAGATGAAGATGAGGATAAATTAATAGATTGGGTGAAAGAGGAGGGTCAGGATTGGGCAGAACAGGTGAAAATTCAGATAATAGAAAATCACCCAATTGGTGAAGATTGGCAGTTCGATGAGGCACAGACAGAATTGATCACTAAATATTACGAAGCAAATGTGTTATTGATGGCTTGTCTGAATAACGCTTATGTAAGCCACGAAGTGCGGCAAGAAATAGAGAATAACTTGCTGCTACCCTTTTAGAGGATTGCGAAGCACTACAATGATTATAATGGTATCACTCCCTTCCCGCTCTAAGTTTATGTATTCATCCAGCAGGCGAAGCTGGGGGCAAGTGGGGCAGAAAATACAAATTCTTCTGGCGGGAAAGGAGTATCTTGAAAAAGTTGCCCGACCTTTAAATATCTACATTTTTCTAAGTAAAGACCATGACAACTAATTTACCCCTAAAGCTACATAGTTTACCCAACAGCTTACCTATCGAAGGTGCTGTTCGCATTGAGTTAGTGGAAGGAGTGCCCATTCTTCGTGCTTCTAGCACCGTACAGAATCGGATTGAAACTTTACTCGCTAAACAGAAAGATTCTGGTCTTACGGCTGAAGAAGAAAAAGAACTAGATAATTATGAAGAATTAGACGATTATTTCACTTTGGTTAACCGGACTGTTAGAAATGTTTTGCTTACTCCCAATCAAGGAGAATAAAAAGCTTGTCTGCCAATCGTTACATTAGTGAAGCCATCCAAGAAACCGCTCTATATTTTCACCTAAATATTTTCTATTTCAAAGATAGGAAAACCGCACTCATTAATCGATTAAATCTGATTTAGTTGCTTCACCAGGAAAAAAATCTTTTTCTAGTATCTGTTCTAGCTTGTAACAGCATTCTTCAGGAAAACAACTTTCATCTAACGAAGTTTCCCGCCTAGCCAAATCCAGCGCATCGCTGTAAGTTTCCACCATAGCATCGCGCAAATAAGGTTTTAAGCTAGGGCTTTCTTTGATAAGTTCTTTAATTTGATAACGTTGTTCGTAGATAGTATTCGACCAACTCCGAGAACGCTTACCAGGTTGATATTCCCACTTCAGCAAATGCCCGATTAAAACTCTTAAGCGGTTCCTCAACTCCCGGCGGTCTTGTTTCCCCAAAGATTCAATCTCATCAGCTAAATTCAGAATATCTAAACTATCCCACGTACCATCTCGCAAAAACTTTGCTTGCTCGACAGTCCAAGTATAGAAATCGGTTTCGTACAAATCAGAAGATTGAGAGATATTTAATTGGGTTGGGGTCATAGCTGCTACACCTTTAGAGGATTGGGAAGCACTACAATAGACCTCTCCAGAAATTAAAGGTGCGTTGCCTAGAACCATTGTAGAGACGTTTCATGAAACGTCTCTACAATGTTTTTTGGAGATGTCTAATGATTATAATGGTATTTGCAATAATAACGAGCAATTATTTCCCAACAGCCCGCCCGGAGGTTCAAACCTCCGGGCTAATAGCGAAAGTCCACTTAAGTGGACTAAAAACAAAACTTTTCTTAAGTCGGATCGATCCGACTTTCGCTATTAGCTGGTGAATTGATGAACCAGCGGGTCATGTCATGTCCGGTCGAGCGCCCATGATAAAACTTTTCAGGTATGTTGTTGCGATGCCGCGCTATATTAAAGAGCGCTGAAGCGCAACAACGTACCAAATTCATGTAACATGGAAGCTTCGCACTCTACTTGGCTAATAAGTCTTGGTAGATCGAAAGATTAACTGCGGTGACCAGTTAATACCAATTTTACACCTCCAGAGGGTGCCATCGTAATGCCGCGACGTTCGGGTACAACGGGGCGATTATCGGCAAGCGCAAGTTGCGATCGCAATAAAATCTTAGCCAGTACCAACTTCATTTCAAACATCGCAAACGCCATCCCAATACAGCGACGATTGCTACCACCAAAAGGGAAAAACTCATAAGGCGAAAATTGACGTTCCAGAAAACGCTCTGGTTTAAAACGTTTTGGTTCTGGATATAAATCCTCGCGGTGGTGAGTTAAATAAATACAGGGAGATAGCATCGTTCCCTCCTCAAATTGATAGCCAGCTATCTGTACCGGCGCTTTCACAATCCGGGGGAAGGTAAACAAAGCAACCGGATAAATTCGCAGGGTTTCAGAACAGACAGCATTCAGATAAGGAAGTTTAGTAATAGCATTTGGATCTGGGTTTTCCCCCAGGGTAACTAACTCTTCCATCAGCTTTTTGCGTACTTCTGGTATATGATGAACCCAGTACAATGCCCATGCCAAAGCTGTAGCTGTAGTCTCATGTCCGGCAAACAGCAATGTCATCAATTCATCAAGTAATTCGGCATCCGTCATCGGTTGACCTTCTTCATCGCGAGCAGACATCATTAAACTAAGGATGTCTTCGCCAGCTAAATCATTTTTCTGGCGACGTTCGTTAATTTCCGTCAATAAAAGTTCGTTAATTTGCTGCTTTAGGCGCACGAATCGTCCCCACGGACTCCACGCCCCTAAATCTTTTTGCAGCCATCGCAGAAAAACAAAACTGGATCTTAAAGGAGAACCAGTAACATCCAGAAGCGCAGTTAAACGTTGCTTCAGTTGTTCGTAACGATCGCCTTCATCAATACCAAAAACAGCGCGTAAAATGACTCGCAGAGAGATTTCTTGGGTGGATGAACGTGCTGAAAATGTTTCGCCGATCTGCCAATTGCTAATTACGCGATCGGTAATATCGCAAATAAGTTCGCCGTAGGCTTTCATGCGTTCCCCATGAAAGGGAGGCGTCAAGAGTCGGCGCTGACGCTGGTGATATTCGCCATCATGCAGTAACAGGGAATAATCCCCAAAGAAAGGCTGCAAAATTTTGTTTCCAGGCCCAGATTCAAACAGTTTTGGATCGGCTGTAAAAATTTCTTGAATCGCCTGGGGATTACTCAATACCACTTGTGGAGGAAAGCCAGCAATTTCAGTTGTATAGATGTCACCGTATTCTCTAGCCGTCTTTTCTAGATATTTTAACGGCCAAAAGATTGCGCGAATTGTCTGTAAAAATTTGGGGGTCTTTGGGCCATCAGGCAGTTTGGGGACTGGTTGGGTTTGGGGATTTTCCTGCAATGAAATCATGATTGATTCTCCTGTCTGGCAGAATTTTTTTTAAAGCAGGTGCTACTGGTAATTATATCCCTTCGGCTAACTCTTTGCGGGCAGCTTTGCGCGGTAGACTTTTCAGATATTTTCCAGTGAGAATCGGTTGAAATACGGCTACCAACTTAAGCCGGGACAGAAAGCCCTCACCCCCCAACCCCCTCTCCCAACTTTGGGAGAGGGGGAGCAAGATTTCCCCCCCCAAACTTGGGGGGTTGGGGGGGCAAGATTTAAAAATACTGCTGAAGCCTTAATTGTGTCAAACTCGATATGTTTCCCATATCGATTTCTCACACAAATGCCTACTTCATCCCCATCGCGTACCCTACCCCAATTACCCGAACTAATTGACGGATTACCCAATATTTCCGGCTGGGAAAAAGAAATTATCTCAGTAGTTCAACAAAACCAACCAGTATTTTTACCCAAAACAAACATCCGCTTAAGCGAAGTACAAGCTGGATTTGCGATCGCGCTGCATATGCACCAGCCTACCATCCCCGCTGGGTATAAAGGAGAACTAATCTCCAACCTGCAATATATGTTTGAACATCCGCAGGAAGGAGACAACCACAACGCCGCACCATTTGCCAATTGTTATAGCCGCATGGCAGATTTGATACCAGAACTCGTCGCCAACGGTTGCAATCCTCGCGTTATGTTAGATTACTCTGGCAATCTCTTGTGGGGATTGCGACAAATGGGGCGCGGCGATATCCTAGAAAATCTCAAACGCATCACCATCGATCCCAATTACCAACCTTATGTAGAATGGCTTGGTACAATGTGGAGTCATGCAGTTGTTCCCTCCACACCGATACCAGATATCAAACTGCACATCCAAGCTTGGCAACATCATTTCGCCGCCATATTTGGTTGGTCAGCGCTATCTCGCGTCAAGGGATTTTCTCCTCCAGAAATGCACCTACCCAATCACCCAGATACCTTTTTTGAATTTATCAAAGCGCTAAAAGAATGCGGCTATCGTTGGCTATTAGTCCAAGAACACACAATCGAAACTCTCACCGGGCAATCTTTAGCATATAAACATCTACCTCACCGTCTAATTGCCCGCAATTCCCAAGGCGAAGAAATCAGCATCACCGCCTTAATCAAAACCCAAGGTTCCGATACCAAACTGGTAGCTCAAATGCAGCCCTACTACGAAGCAAAAACCCTATCTAGACAAATGTTAGGATCAGTTTCAGTACCACCAATAGTCAGTCAAATTGGCGATGGGGAAAACGGCGGCGTGATGATGAACGAGTTTCCTGGTGCTTTTTTGCGGGCTTCCCATGAAATAGCTCAAAATAACGGTGGAAAATCGGGCATCGTTGCCATGACAGGTACAGAGTATTTGGAATTAATTGAGGCGGCGGGTTGCAATCCCGACGATTATCCTACCTGTCAACCAATTGGTCAACACCAAATTTGGCAACGAGTTAAACCAGAAAACTGTAACCCGGATGCAGTAGCAAATGCCATTACTGAATTGAAGCAAACTAACCATAACTTTCACATGGATGGTGCTTCCTGGACAAATCACATCAGTTGGGTAAAAGGATACGAAAATGTTTTGAGTCCGATGAATCAACTCAGCGCTTTGTTTCACGAAAAAGTCGATCCATTACTGGAATCAGAGGCCGAATCTCTTACCACACAATCGCGCTATCGCGAAGCATTGTTGCACAATTTTTTGCTGCAAACAAGCTGTTTTCGATACTGGGGGCAAGGAGTTTGGACAGACTATGCGCGTGAGATTTACCGACGCGGTGAAGCGATCCTGCAAAATCAATGGTAGAGTTGGCATTGCCCACCCTACTTTAACTAATGGAAGTTCCCAAATAAACCGAGTTTCTGAGATAATAAGCCAGTTGTGTCACAGGAACGCGGTTTATGGTTGAATCGTCAGTAGAAAAGCGATCGCCTCTGAGACTATTAGTGATAATCTTGTTATCGTTGCTATTAGCTACTGTCTTTTGGCTGGGCGCAACGGTAGCATTTCCAGGAGGAATGACGATGTTTGCAGGAAAAAGACCCACCAACATTGGTGTACAAGCAGGCAAATTAGCCGACTGTCCGAGTTCGCCCAATTGTGTCAGCAGCCAAAGCCTGGATGCTGAGCATAAAATTGAGCCGCTTACCTACAATTCTACGACCGTTGAGGCAATGGCTCAACTCAAAAAAGTTATTGAGTCGGAAGAGAGAACTAAAATTATCAGCGCAACATCCAATTACCTTTACGCAGAATTTGCCACCAAGCTAATGGGATTTGTTGATGATGTGGAATTCTATCTAGACGAAGCAGCAAAAGTTATTCATGTTCGTTCTGCTTCGCGCCTCGGACAGTCGGATTTGGGAGTAAACCGCAAACGAATAGAAACCATCAGGGCAAAATTCAATGAATTAAAAAGCAATTCATAAGTAGATTGGGTTGAGGTAACGTAGGCGTAGCCTTACCGAAGGGTAACCAACCCAGAAAAAAGAACTTGTTGGGTTTTGCTGTCGCTCAACCCAATCTACAATCAATTGAAAGGTGCGCCATGCCAATAGAATCGCAAACCCAACGGATAGTTGTTGTCGGTGCGGGTTGGGCAGGTTTGGGAACGAGTTATCACCTAGATTCCTCACTTTAATCCCTGCTTCACCCAATTCTTTTCTCCTCTAGCCCCTCGCCTTTTTTGGCGATCTGTAGATAAATGAAAGCTGTTACTTTGATAATTACTGCCTTCATAATGTTGATAATTTGTACGTTCTACGCTCAGGATTCAGAGGCGGTTTTACATGGTTTTAACTGGGGAAAAGAAATAATAACAGCGAGTAATTCAGAGATAAATATAGTTGAATTATCAGAGTTACCCATCGCTCAACCACCTGTAGAGATGGAGTTCGTTGAATGGCAGTTCTCAAAACCTCCTCTCAAGCATTTAGTATTTAATATCACGCTACGCAATCAGAGCCATGAACCACGATGGTTTTTACTACCAAAACAACTCACGATCTCACCACAGCTAGTAGATTTGAGAATTGAGCAAGCTAATATATTAGAACTTCACGATCGAGGTCGCTTGATTGTCGGTAATTTCTACGGTTATGATGGCTTTTGGGCATTGCTTTTGCCGGGGAATGCTGAGGTAAAGATACGACGTTTTCGCTTCTCGTTCTGGGGAGAAGACATTATAGAGTCAATACCAATTGAGGTGGTGATTGGGAGCCACTTCGCCATCGACGGGAAGCCTGCGGAAAGTTGGCTAGGTGTAAATTTTATGAGCGATGTTCGGGCAGATGTCATTCAAAATGAAAACCAGACAACTAGCTCAAGAACAACGCCGGATGGTAAAGTAGTTCCCGTGTCAATTGTCGAGGAGCGTCGTCTTAAGCTTCAGGTCAACCTCTTCCCAACTAAACTGAGGCATTCCCTGTGAGACTGGAAGTTCTGCTATAGTCGGTACTCTCATATCTTGTACCAGAGGAAGGAGGTAGAACCTCCAGGATCTCGCTCCCAGGTTCAACCTGGGAGCGAGAATACAGAGGCTCCGCTCAAGAGTGCAAGAGTGAGCCTCTAACGGACGCCCTTGCGAGGGGGGGGGAATTTAAAGCCTCTCTCCTGGTAGGAGAGAGGTTTGGAGAGAGGTTTTCCACATCCCGTGAAAACTAAGCCTTCTGCCCTCTGCCTTATGCCTTATGCCTTCTGCCTTGTGTTTCTTAGGAGTAATCCGACTTAGCAGGGGGTTGTTCACTTAAACCCACTTACTTATCAAAATTTATGAATACTCAAAACTCGACTAATCTCACTGTCGAACAAGCACAAAAAATCCTTCAGCAATACAGCTGCACAGAAGTGAAGCCTATAGAATCGGTATCGGAAAAAGCCCTAGTCCGTGAAGCGCTACTGCTAATCACTAATTTGTCTGACTACCAAAATTTAGGTATTTGTGCCGATACAGCGACTGAAGGTTTCTCAGCCCTAGAAAGCTATTTAAAGGGTTTGGGCTATAAAATATCCCTCAATACCGCCAACATACTCTCAGAAAAAGACGGAGTTTACATCAAATTTAACACCAAAAAGCAATCCTATTATCTCGATTCCTACACAGGAAAATATCGCGGTGTTCTGGTGTCTTGCCAATCTTCGGAAAATGAATCAATTAGCGGCACTTATGGTCATTTTCCGTTAAACTTATTTATATCTGTTGAGTAAATAATACGCCACCAAGATAACTGTGATCGGAATCACAATCTAAGACGGTGACAAATCACCCTATTAGGCGAATTTTTAAACGATATTTTTGACATAGGTTGGTAGAGGGAAAATCTTAACCCTCCCAGGCAAGGGAATCTACTATGCAGACTAAATTAGTTAACTTTTTACAAGAAGAATTGGCGATCCCGGCATCCTCGATCGCTCTAGCGATACGCCAAAGCGAACAGTGCCCAGGCCATATCCCCATGATTCTGTGGCAATATGGACTCGTCACTTTGTCACAGTTAGACAGAATTTTTGACTGGTTAGAAACAGCTTAGCGGTTGCGTTACAAATATAGTTTCTATGTTTAAGCCGCTGTGAAGAATTAATAACCACTCTATTTTGGCTGTGTACTTTTTTATGACCATCTTGAAGAAACCGGGTTTCTGTTTTCCAAAAGAAACCCGGTTTATCATATTTAAGAGGGTAGGTTGGGTTGAGGCACGAAACCCAACCTACAAAGAATCGGCGAGGGTATTGTCATATTTAAGCTCTTATTTGCTGAAAATAGCTTGATAGCGCCCTAAAGCTGTCAGCGGAAAATGTTGCTGATAGAGGTGATACTTCAGATAAAAATGACCTGGAAAGCCGGTGCCGGTAAAATATGCCTCATCCCAGGTGCCATCTGACTGCTGAGTAGCCAAAAGATAATTGATTCCCCGATCGATCGCATCTTTTTCAAACTTTCCCGTTCCTTCACCCGCCGCTATCAAGCCTATTATGGCCCAAGCAGTCTGAGATGCTGTACTGTTTCCTTGTCCTTTGAGGGCCGGATTATCGTAGCTAAAGCAAGTTTCACCCCAGCCACCATCAGGATTTTGACAGCTAACTAGCCAAGCCGCACCGCGATCGATATTATTGCCGTGAGACTGTGGCGCAACCAGAGACAGTGCAGCGAGAACTCCACTGGTGCCGTAGATGTAATTTACTCCCCAACGACCGAACCAGCAACCTTCCGGTTCTTGTTCGTTTTTGAGATAATCTAAGGCGCGACTTAGGCTGTGATTGTCAATTGATAAATTGCCACTCCCCAGCATTTCCAACACCCTTGCAGTCACATCGGCTGTGTTGGGGTCTATCATGGCTTTGAGATCGGCATAGGGCAAAAGGTTCAGCCAATCTGCATTGTTGTTTAGATCGAAAGCCGCCCAACCACCCCCTTGACACTGCATAGTGGCAATCCAAGCAACGGTACGTGCGATCGCAGCCTGTTTCAACTTTTCATTAGGTAACTGTACCCCATTCAAAGCCATCACCACAACGGCAGAATCATCTACATCTGGATAAAAGCGATTCACAAATTCAAACGCCCAAGCACCAGGTTTTCCCTGCTTGTTTTTGACTGCCCAATCGCCATAATCTAGAATCTGTTTATCCAGCAACCATTCGCCTCCACGTACAAGGGCTGGATGATTGGGTGTCATTCCCGAATCAACCAGACTTCGCATTACCAAAGCGGTATCCCAAACGGGGGAAACGCAAGGCTGCATTCGATAAGTATCTTCGGTTTCGATCGCAAATCGATCTAGTGCCTGCAAACCTCTTTCCACAATTGGATCTGCCACGTCATAATCTAGGCAGCGCAATCCTAAAAGTGAGTTTAACATTGCGGGAATAATTCCACCCCAATCTCCTGTTTCTTCTTGCCGTTCCAAAACCCATTTTTCGGCGGCTTTCAGTCCTTCTTGGCGAAAAGGTACTAAATTCAGATTTTCGGCTAATTTGAAAGCATCATCCAATATGACAAACAAATCTGTCCAATCGGAACTTCGGGGTAATTCAAACTTGACATTGCCAGCGCCTTCTGCATAAAGTTCGTCCAACGTGATGGCTGGATCGGTGATAAAAACAGGTTTGCGATCGAATACAATCAACAGAGGAACAGTGCTACTCCGCGCCCAACTGGACATTTCGTATATCGTGAAGGGAAAAGATTCTGGCAACAACATGATCCAAGGCGGAATTGAGGGAATCCCGCGCCAGCTGTAACAGCCAATTAGTGCGAGGTGAAACTTGGTAAAAATGCGCGTTTTGCTGATGCCGCCCCGTTCTAAGATAAAATCACGTGCATTTTTCATGGCCCGATCGGTTTCCGGTACGCCCAGCAACTTCAGCGCCATGTAAGCTTCCACCGATGTGCTGAGATTTCCCCCATCGCCGTAGAATAGTTCCCAGCCGCCGTGCGATCGCTGTTCTCTACGCAGATAAGTTTCTGCCTTGTGCAAAGGTCTTGTCTTGTCTGTACCCCAAACTTTGTGGAGTAGCACTACCTCTGCCATCATGGTGACGTTGGATTCTAACTCTACCCACCAGTAACCATCGGGATATTGGATGGAAAGCAGGTAGTTCTGAGAAGCGGCGATCGCCGCCTCGACGCTGGATACATTAGTTCTGTCTTGAGTTTGCATACTTTACCGTTCACTCTCAGCAACATCTGCTTAAGGCAGCATCAAGCCAAATGCTCAATTAGTTGCGATTTATAGCAGAAACTGGGCTGGATTAGCAACTGGTAATTACCGAATTACAGCAACTGCTATAAACGTAAAACTCCTGGCCCTTAGAAACCCGGTTTCTTGGAGAAACCGGGTTTCTGAGAGTTCAATTTATTTACGCCCACCTACTTATTTGGTATTAACTTACTTTCATAAAATATAAAATATCGTTTTATTTCTATTTGCTTATATCCTTCGATAGATGGTAAATTAAAGGTCAGTTGCTACTGTAGAAGAGTGATTTATAAACATTCAAGGAGTCAAAATTTATGAATATTGTTGCTTGGGTAATTTTAGGTCTTCTTGCTGGCGCGATCGCTAAAGCTATCTATCCCGGCTATCAAGGTGGCGGTATTCTCGGCACAATTCTGCTGGGCGCGATCGGAGCTTTTATAGGCGGAACTTTGGTCACCTTATTGCAAACAGGAACTTTCCAACTGGCATCCACCACTTTAAGTATTCCCGGTCTTTTTGTCGCTGTCATAGGAGCATTGATTGCCATTTGGCTGTGGGATCTGATGAATCGGAGAGCATACCGCTAATAACGTTTGTTAATGGGGGTCTGACGCCAATGGCACGCACTCTTAAGCTCGGCGGAGTCTCCTTAAACCTCGCTCCCAGGTTGAATCTGGGGGCGAGAAAAAATAGAAGAGAGAGAATTGGGCTGTCTGATGACTTTTGTTAATGGAGGGGTATGACCCCCCGATCGTCAGCAAAATGCACGAGTATGGAACTATACAAACTATATTTCCGTACCGGGTAGCGCCACGTAACGAACTAAAATATGCGATCGCACTTAACAGTAGGTACTTTTACTGACCTATTCTTAGCGATCTGTTTTACAATTTGTTTTATATAAACTAATGTAACCATTTATTAAGTAAAAAAATATAACTAAACATAAAAACTTTAGCTCTTGATAAGCCGAATATTTTTATTGAGTTGCTATACTGGTATTTTCAGTAAGAAAGAGTGAAGGAGTCAAAAAGATGGGTAATATTATTGCTTGGGTAATTTTAGGTCTTATTGCTGGTGCGATCGCAAAAGCGATCTATCCCGGTGCTCAAGGGGGTGGCATTCTCGCTACGATTGTGCTGGGTGTTGTAGGATCTTTCCTGGGAGGGATGTTATTTACTTTATTCCAAACGGGAAAATTCGTGCTTATCGGTAGCAACGCTATAAACATTCCTAGTATTATTGTTGCTATCATAGGTGCGTTGGTTGCTATTTGGCTGTGGGGTTTAATAAATCGGTCAGCATAATTTTAAGTACCCACAGGTTGAAAGCTGCTCCAAGGAACCCCACCCCCCAACCCCCTCCCCGTCAACGGGGAGGGGGCTAAGAGAAGGGGTAGTTGTTAATGGAATTAGTTATATATTTCAATTCAGGTTTGCACAGAAAATTATTCTGGATTGATTCTTTGCTTTTATAATATTGTATCATTATCGCTGAAGTTATTAACTTTTAAAATGATTATCGGTGAAGTTGGATTAGGCATAACCTTTATATCTTTAGTGATTTGGATAGTGTTGCTGTGTTTTCGGGGCCAGTTTTGGAGAGCAGATCAGAAGTTGGATGTGCCAGCAACCGAACTGGAAAAATGGCCTTCTGTTTGTGCGGTAATTCCAGCCAGGAATGAGGCAGAGATGTTACCCGCGACAATGCGATCGGCCCTCCTCCAATCCTACCCCGGCTCTTTCAAGATTGTCCTGGTAGACGATAACAGCACCGATAATACAGCCAACGTCGCCAAAAATGTTGCTCAAGAATTAGATAAATCTCAGCAACTACATATTCTCTCTGGCGAACCGCTACCACCAGGTTGGAGTGGCAAACTTTGGGCAATCTCACAAGGCATCCGCTATGCGGAAACGCTAATACCAACACCAGATTATTTTTTACTTACTGATGCGGATATCGAACACCACAACACCAATCTTCGCCAGTTAGTAGCAAAGTCTCAGCAAGATGATTTAGACTTAGTTTCCTTAATGGTACTGCTCAGGTGTGAAAGTTTTTGGGAAAAAGTTTTAATCCCAGCTTTTGTTTTTTTCTTTCAAAAACTTTATCCATTTCGCTGGGTTAACGATCCGAACAATTCGACAGCAGCAGCAGCGGGTGGCTGTATTTTAATTAGTCGGGAAGCTTTAAATCGTGTGGGAGGTATTGAGGTAGTTCGCCAAGCATTAATTGACGATTGCGCTCTTGCACAAGCTGTCAAGAACAGCAGGGGATTTTCCCCTGCTAATAGCGAAAGTCCACTCAAGTGGACTAAATCTAGCTTTTCAGCCCTCTTTAGAGGACTTCAGCTATTAGCCAGGGATTTGAATCCCTGGCGGGTGAACGATCCCATAGAAAATTTCAATAACAATCAACAACCAAATACTCAAGGTAAAATTTGGTTAGGACTTACCAACTTAACTCGTAGCTTGCGACCTTATCCATCTTTATCTAGTATCTGGGATATGGTTGCGCGTACAGCTTTTACCCAACTAAATTATTCCCCCTTACTTTTACTGGGAACGCTGATAGGAATGCCCTTAATTTATATAGTTCCGCCAGTTGGTGCAATAGTGGGTCTTTTGACGGGGAATTGGTTAGTTACGCTGGTAAGTTTATCTACCTGGTTGCTGATGGCGATCGCATACTTACCTACACTTAAACTATATGGTTGTTCGAGCTTATGGTCTTTTTGCTTACCTGCGATCGCATTTCTCTACACCCTCATGACTCTAGATTCCGCTTGGCGTCACTGGCGAGGACAAGGCGGCGCTTGGAAAGGTCGAGTTTATTCCCTAACAGGGATTACTACAAAACCCATCTAGCCGTTTTAAGGTAATATCCTTTGGATTTATTTATGCCACAAATTAACACCCTCAGATGTAGGGGCAATTCATGAATTGCCCCTACATCTGTAGCAAGTTAGTTGTCGTTTTTTCCAATACTTTCAATCCACGAAGAGAACCTTTAATTAAGCGAGTTGCAGCAATCGGTTGGCGTAACATTCCTATTGCTAAAGGCAAAGATTGCAGAGAACCATCGGCACTTATTGCCGAATTGATATCGGGTAGATCGTGCTGAGAATCATCGCTAATTACTCGGAGTATTGCTACAGCAAAGCCAGCTTTATTCAAAACATTTAAAGCTGCAAATCCTTCCATATCAACAACTTCAGCATCGTATATTACTCCCAAATTGCGTTTTTCAGATGCCGAATAAATTAAGCGATCGGTCGTCAATCCCCTGACCAGAAAAGCTTTTTCCTTCAGATTATTGGAAATTTCGTCTGTGAAAGTGCGATCGCACATTTTCTCCGGCAATTTTTCATCCGAACCATAAACACAACTTCGGTAAACCACAATATCCCCAACAGAATAGCGGGATGTCAGACTACCGCACAAACCCATCAGCAAAACTCTAGGTTGCTGATGATTAAACAAATATCCCGCTTTTTGCCACTCTTCCAGATATTTGATAATTGGCTTAACACCAACCGGAATCGGAAAAATCGGCGGTTTGCTGCCATTTACGCGGCTTAAACCTCGACAAACAGACTTATACTCCGCTCCTTGAGGAACCAAAATGGCATCAATGTTCATTGGTGATTGGGGAAAAGGGTTACGCAGTAAGGGATGGAAGGACTAGAGCTAAGAGTTGGAGTTGTCCTAGTCCCTAGCCCCTAGCTATACTACTCCACTTAACAAAGTGTCACGAAGCTAGTATGGGGAAGTAAGCAGTGGTTGTAAGGTCTTAACCTGTGGGCTAATTCTGAGAACATGATCGAGCCAAATCGCCGCAAAACACCTCTACGAGAACGCTTCAACATTTCCAGGTTAGCGATCGCACATCCGTGGCTGACCTTGAGTTTTTGGATGGCGGTAATAGTGGCTGGGCTACTGGCTTTCAGCTCTCTCAAGTATGCTCTATTCCCCGATATTACCTTTCCAGTGGTAATCGTCAATGCCGCCGCGCCTTTTACAGATCCCCTGGAAACAGAGGCAAAACTTACCAAACCGATCGAGCAGTCCCTCAGCTCGATCCCAAAAGTCGGTGGTTCGCGTTCCTCCACCTATCCCAACCAAACAGTAATTAGCGTATCCTTCCCAGTTGGGTCAAACTTAGAGGAATCGAGCCGTCAAGTCGAAACAAAACTTGGGCAATTAACTCTTCCCCAAGGATCGACCTACAAAGTTATTCCCCTGAACCTCAACGAGTCAGCCGCCGTCAGCTACGTCATCCAAAGTTCATCCAAAAATCTAGCTGAGTTAACCGCAATAGCGCAACAGCAGATCGTACCCTCGATCGCAAAAGTGCGGGGCGTGCTGAAAGTAACGCTCTTGGGCGCTACTCAAAAAGTAGGAGATGGAAAAACCCCAGTCCCCAGTCCCCAATCCCCAGTCCCCAGTCAAAACACATTAGTGCGGTTCAACGGGGAAGACGTCTTAGCTTTCCAGGTAATCAAAAAAGGCGACGCCAACACCCTGGAAGTAGTCTCCAAGGTTGAGAAAAAAGTAGCTAACTTGCAGTCCGGCTTACCTGAAGTGCAATTAATCTTAGCTGCAACTCAGGCAGAATATATTCGATCGGCTACTCAAGCAACCATTGATGCTTTGGTTGAGGCAGTTTTGCTGTCAGTTATAGTCATATTTCCGTTTTTGTGGAATTGGCGAGCAACTTTCATATCCGCACTGGCGATTCCCACATCCCTTTTGGGAACGTTCATCGTCATGGCTATCTACGGCTTCAACCTGGAGACAATCACTCTGTTAGCCTTAGCTTTAGTTATCGGTAGCGTAATCGATGATGCGATCGTTGATGTGGAAAACATCATGCGCCACATTGATGAAGGAGAAAATCCTCGTCAAGCTGCTATTCACGCCACCAATGAAGTGGGACTGACAGTTGTGGCGTCAACTTTTACAGCTGTAGCGGTTTTTCTGCCCATAGCATTGATGAGTGGGACAATCGGCCAATTTTTCAAGCCCTTCGGCATCACCGTCTCAGCAGCAATGCTCACCTCAATGCTACTTGCCCGTACATTATCCCCGGTTTTGGCTGTATTTTGGCTAAAACCCAAACCCTCAAAATTCGCTATCAAAGCAAATAATAGCTGGTCACATTTTGCCCAAGGTTATCGGAACTTGTTGAGTTGGTCGCTCAAGCACAGGATGATAGTAGTAGCGTTAGCCGTGGCTAGCTTCATTGCTGGGATAGCACTAATTCCGCTAATTCCCAAAGGATTTATTCCCAAACTCGATCGCGGAGAGTTCAACATTACTTATAGGACTCCCATATCCGCAACTGCATATCTACCGGAATGGTTAAAATCCTCTGCCGGAGTAGAGACTGACCCTTTGAAAGAATCTCTCGATGTTGCTAAGCAACTGGAAGAGGTGGTGTTGAAATCTCCAGAGGTGCAAACGGTATTTACAGTAGTGGGTTCTCGCCAAGGTGAGGCGAATCGAGGCAATATCTATGTAGAACTGAAAAGCGATCGCAAACTTAATACCGCCGAAGTACAAGATCGAATTCGCCAGCAATTGCCCAATCTGCCGGGAGTCACCACCAGCGTAGAAGATATTCAATTCGTCGAAACCGGGGGCGGTGGTCAAAAACCCCTCCAACTTGCCCTCTTAGGCGATGATATCCAAGCCTTAAGCAATGCAGCCAAAAAGATCGAAGCTCGTATCCAGAAAATACCGGGTTTCGTCGATGTCACGATCGCAGGTGAAACAAATGAAGACGGTAACGTCTTTGAGATCGAACGTCGCGATAGTAAACGGACAGCTTATATTAGTGCCAACCTCAGCCAAGACTTAACTATAGGAAAAGCTACCGATATCATCGTTGCGGAAGCTAATCAAGTTTTACCCCCAGGTATTTCTCTGGATTTAGGAGGAGATTCCGCCCGTAGCAACGAAGTATTCACCAGCTTCGGAACCACTCTGAGTTTGTCAGCGGTGTGCATTTTGTTCGTGCTGATTTTCTTGTTCAAAAGCTGGATAGATCCCCTAGTTATTTGCTTGTCTTTGCCTTTAGGATTGGTGGGAGCAATGGTAGCGCTACTCGTCACCAAAAGCGACTTTGGGATGATTTCCCTAATTGGCTTTGTCTTCTTGTTGGGTTTGGCAAATAAAAATGCTATCTTGCTTGTGGATTACATCAACCAGCTACGCAGTTCCGGTTTAGACCGGACAGAGGCTATCCTTAGAGCAGGGCCAGTGCGCCTCAGACCGATCGTGATGACTACCGCTTCGACCATTTTAGGGATGATACCCCTAGCTTTAGGTTTGGGGGCGGGTTCCGAGGTGCGAAGTCCGATGGCGATAGCTATTGCTGGCGGTTTAGTAACATCAACCCTTTTGAGCTTAATCGTCGTTCCCGTAGTCTACGATATTCTGGATGATTGGCGATCCAGAAAGCGATTTTAGATTTTAGATTTTGGATTTTGGATTTGGTTAACTGATAAATAACAAATACAGCACGACACTGATATACACGGATGCACTGATATCGCTATGACCAATCACTATGACGGTTACCTAAAAAATTCCTGTTC
The DNA here is from genome assembly GCF_023333595.1 of Argonema galeatum A003/A1. Lineage (GTDB taxonomy): Bacteria > Cyanobacteriota > Cyanobacteriia > Cyanobacteriales > Aerosakkonemataceae > Argonema > Argonema galeatum. The sequence continues at coordinate 404,277 of NZ_JAIQZM010000001.1, read as the reverse complement.
TTATTCTTATCTGCGTTCATCTGCGTGTATCTGTCTTCATCTGCGGTAAAAATTTAACCAACGATGAAAACAAACAATTTGACGATATCTCATGTACTAACGATGCAACCGGACACGATATGACCAATGACCAATAACCAATGATATCATGTCCTTACGCATCGGTTACCTAAAAAATTCCTGTTCTTATTCTTATCTGCGTTCATCTGCGTGTATCTGTCTTCATCTGCGGTAAAAAT